>CAYTQL010000360.1:0-3379 GCA_964439555.1 uncultured Planctomycetaceae bacterium
GATCCCGCTGTTGCCGCAATCGACGATGTCGTCGGGGATCGCCAGCTTCCCGCCGGCGCCGGTGACCACCCAAAGCCCGTGGGCCCGCGGCTCGATCGTCGCCCCGAACATCTCGAGCGCCTCGACGCCGCGCATCCAGTCGTTCGACACGGCCGGGGCGATGACCCGGCTTTGCCCCTCCGCGAGGCACGCCATGATCAGCGCGCGGAACGAGTGGGACTTGTTGGGCGGAACCCGGACGCTTCCGTGCACGTTCGGCGACGGGCCGATCAGTAGATCCATATCGCACTCCCTTTGTGCGACTATGGTAGCCGCGCCCCGAAGCCCGACGCAACCGTGCCCGGACGACTCTCGAAACCCGGCGCCCCTCGTCGAGGTAGCCCTGCATCTCGCACTGCGAGGGCAACTCCCGCCCCGAGCAGTCCCAGATGGACTTGCCGAACCGCGTCCAGGCGACGCCGTCGCCGCGGGCGGAGAACTCGGCCAGTTGAAGCGCGTGGGCGCAAATCCAGCCGGGCCCGTGGCGCGACGCCCCGTCGCGCCACTGTTCGTCGCTGAAGCCGGCGATGGCCCGCTCCAGGAGATCGAACCCCTTGACGAACTGGGCGCGCAGCGACTTCGCAACGTCCATCGCATCCATCCCAGTCTCTTTCCCCTGCTGCCCCGGGCCCGGTTCAGCCGTTCGCCGCTTCCTCGTGGGCTTCGAGGACCTTCTGCTTGATCTCCTCGGCCACGTCGGGGTTCTCGCGGATGAACGCCTTGGCGTTCTCGCGTCCCTGCCCGAGGCGGGTGTCGCCGAGGCTCAGCCACGCCCCGGCCTTGTCCACGATGCCGTGGGCGACCCCGAGGTCGATCAGGTCGCCTTCGGCGCTGATCCCGTGGTTGAACATGATGTCAAACTCGGCCTTTTTGAACGGGGGGGCGACCTTGTTCTTCACCACGCGGGCGCGAACGTGGTTGCCCACGGGGTTGTCGCCTTCCTTGATCATGCTCACGCGACGGACGTCGATGCGGACGGAACTGTAGAATTTCAGGGCCTTGCCGCCCGGGGTCGTCTCCGGGTTTCCGAACATCACGCCGATCTTCATGCGGAGCTGATTGATGAAGATCACGCAGCATCGGGACTTGCTGATCGCCCCGACGAGCTTGCGCATCGCCTGGCTCATCAGGCGGGCCTGGAGCCCGACGTGGGAATCGCCCATCTCCCCCTCGATTTCCGCGCGGGGAATCAGCGCGGCCACCGAGTCCACCACCACGACATCCACGGCGTTGGAGCGGACCAGCAACTCGCAGATCTCCAGCGCCTGCTCACCGGTGTCCGGCTGGGAGATCAGCAGGCTCTCGAGGTCCACACCCAGCCGCCTCGCCCAGGTGGGGTCCATCGCGTGTTCGGCGTCGATGAACGCCGCGACCCCGCCGAGCTTCTGTGCGCCGGCGACCACGTGCAGGGCGAGGGTGGTCTTCCCGGAGCCCTCCGGACCGTAGAGCTCGCAGACCCGCCCGCGGGGCATGCCCTTACCGCCCAACGCCAGGTCCAGACTCAGGGCGCCGGTGGGAATCCCGTCGACCTGGACGATCTGGTCGTCCGCGAGGCGCATGATGCTCCCGGTCCCGTAATTCTTCTCGATCTGCTTCAAGGCGGCGTCCAGCGCCTGCTCGCGGCGCTTGCCGGCCGCGTCGCCGTTCGATCCGCCGGTGGACGGGGACGGGGAACTCTTGGCCTTCTTCGACGTTGCCTTCGCCATTGCGTGTCTCCTCTGGCCGGGCCGCTCGTGTCTGCGGACGCCTCCGCGCCCGCCCCGAGTGTAACGGTTCCGACCGGTCGATACACGTGGCCATTCGACGGGGCCGCCCGCCGCCGGCGCGGCGGCGATGCTCTGAAGCGGGGGCCACACCCCACGCCGACGAATGTACGCACACTGTTCGGTCTTGCAAGGAATTTTTCCTCTTCCGCCGAATTTTCTGCATATACGCTGAAGCATAGGGCAATTCTTGCTTTCCGCCGGGCTCCAAGTTTAGCATCGGGGTAGGGTGGATGGCTGCCCGGGTTTTTGCGCCGGCGACGCCGCCTGTCTTCCGCAAGGGGTGGTTCGGTCGCTTGAGAGGTTCGGATGAAGTACACCTTGATGTACGACCGCGAGCGGAATGTCGTATTCTACCACGCCGAGGGGCCCGTGGGCTTCGGTGACCTGATCCGTATCACCGAGGAGATTCACGCCCTTCGTCCCCCGGCGGGGCTGCGCGTTCTCGCGGACCTCACCGATGCCGAGGTCAGCCTCACCTACGACGAGGCGTATGAGCTTCGTAGACGGACCGCCGAGGTTTCGAGCCCCAAGAGGCCCGTCCGCCAAGCCATCTGCACCGACAGCGACATGAACTACGGTATGGCCCGGATGTACGAGATGTCCCGGGAGATTCCCTGGATCGAGACCCGCATCCACCGGACCCTCAAGGACTGTCTTGGCGCGCTGGAGCTCGACGAGCTCCCCGCTGAGTTTGGCGGCTCCGAAGCGGACTCCTAGCGTCTCTCAGCGTCCCAGCGGCCCGCGGGCGACGGGGGTGTGAATCGCCCCGTCCGGGCTGAGCACCGAGTTGTAGGCGACCAGTTCCTCGGCCCACTGTTTGGCGAAGGGTCCGGGTTCCAGCCCGCGGACCTCGGCGCGGATTTCGTTCGCCCGGCGCGTGTTCTTGACCCGGGCGAGGGTGACGTGCCCGCGGAAGCCCCGCCGCTCGTGTTTGACCGGAGCGTCGATCAGTGCCTGCTCCAGTTCCCCGGCCAGGGCAGTCATGCGCCCGGACGGGTCGATCACCGTCGCCCAGATCATCCGTAGCGCCCGCCCCCTCGGCGGGATGCACCGCAGGGGACCGAGGGACCACTCGAACGGCTCGAAGAGCCCCGCGACCGCCTCGGCGGTCTCCAGCACGCCCGCCAGCGCCGCGTCGGGCACCTCGCCGAGGAACTTGATCGTCACGTGGAGGTTCTCCGGCGCGACCGGGCGCAGGTCCTCACCCGGGTCGGGCAGTTCGGAGACCAGCCCGGCCAGCCGCGCCCGCGTGGCCGGCTCCAGGTCCAGCGCCAGGAAGGTGCGGATCGGCATCGCTCGCCCCGGGGGCGTGGGTGCGGCGGTTACCAGCCGACGACGCCGGCGAACTCGTCCAGCCGGGCGTCGACGGCGTCGCGGTCGGTCTTGGTGAACTGCCCGAGCGAGAAGTCCTCCAGGCAGAAACTCGCGGTGACCGTCCCGTAGGCGATCGCCCGGCGCAACGCGGGCAGGTCGGTCGCCCCGTCGACCGCGAGGGAGCCCATCATCGCCCCGGCGAAGCTGTCGCCCGCGCCGGTCGGGTCGAGCACGTGCAGGGCGGGGTAGCTCGGGAGGGC
>CAYTQL010000361.1:0-3379 GCA_964439555.1 uncultured Planctomycetaceae bacterium
GAGGTCGCGGAGGATGTCTTCGCTCGACGCGGGCATCTCAGATTCTCCTCAGCGTGACGTTGCCCAGGGAGCGGGTCCGCTCGGCGACGCCGTCGCCGTCGAGGTCCACCGCGAGGCGGAGGCGGCGCTCCAGCGTGCTCAGCTCCCGGAGGAAGTGGGTCGCCTTCGCCCAGTGCCCGTCGCTCGGCCCGGTCGTGCGGGCGCGGGCGGCGTGGACGGCTGCGAGGGCCCCAACCGCCGCGGCGGTCCGAAGCTGGGCCGAGTCGACGAACTCGGCGAGCTCGATTCCCGCGGTCTCGGCGGCGCGCCGGAGCGTCTCGGCCAGGGCGTTCGAGGCGGCCGCGACCTGCGCGGCGAAGCTGCGGACCTCGAAGCCCAGCTCGGTCCCCGCCGGCGGGGCGATGGGCGGGTCGCCGGCGTCCGCGCGGAGTACGCTGACGGTCAGGGCGTCGTCCGCGTCGACGGAGACGATCTCCCAGGCGCTCGCCTCGCCGGGCGAGTCGGTGTAGGTGCACAGGACCCTTCCGGGCTCGACACCGGCGGCGGTGAAGTCGGTCGGGGCGGTGAAGGCGGTCCCGGTCAGGACGCCGCCGGTCCCGGCGAGCGGGACCTGGGCGGGCGGACCGGGCTGAAGGAACACCTCCGGGTCGATGCCCAGCAGGTCGCGGTCGTCGCAGAAGCGGGTCATGGGGAAACTCCTTGGCGGTTCGGTCGGCGGTGCGGGCGCGGGGCGGAGCCCCTCGGGGGGACCCCGCCCGGCGCCCGCAGACGCCGGGGGAACGGGGAGGGGAACTCAGGACACGTCCAGCCCGGAGATGATCCCGTGGGCGGCCTCGTTGCGAAGCTCCAGGGTGTACTCCCCGATGACCTCGCCGGCTTCGTAGTCGCCGCTGGAGGCGAGGGGCTTATAGTGGAAGCTCCGCCCGGCCAGGGGCAGCACGTCCACGCGGGAGCTGTCCAGCAGCAGCACGCTGTCGGCGGGCACCCGGTGGGACAGGAGCACCCGGCAGAGGCCGAAGTCGCTCTCGTAGGTGCTCATCAGGTCGCGGAAGTTGGTGTCCGCGGGCCCGAAAGCACGGGCGTTGGTGACGAACCCGTTGATCCGCCGCATCTGGTACCCGTTGACCACGATGGTGTCCACGCGGGCGGCGGAGTGTTCCCAGATCGTCCGCAGCGCCAGGTTGAGTTGCGCCTCGGTGAGGTCGGCGTCGGCGGGGAACCCGTCGGCGCCCGGGGCGAAGCGGTTGGTGACGATCGACGGGATGATCCCGCGCATCGTCCGCCGGATGCTCGCCGAGCCCTGCGGGGTGCTCTGGGGTGCGGTCCCGTTGAGGACGGTGTTCTCCAGGTCGCGCAGCAGCTCGCGGAGACGCTCCTGCTTCTGGTAGTCCAGCTCGTCGCCGACGGCGACCTTCCGCACGGCGAGGTCCGATCCGCTCACCCGCACCTGGGCGGTGAAGATCTGCGTCCAGTTCCCGCGGCGGACGCGGTTGGTGAAGCGGACCGACGGGGCGTTGCTCAGGATGTGCAGCACCTGGTCGTCGGCGAGGTCCTCCGGCGTGGTCCCGCCGTACCCGCGGGTGACGGTGACCTCGGAGGTCCCGGCGTTGATCGACTGGACCAGCATCAGCTCGGCGCTGCCGTCCGGGCGGACCTGGTCGCCCAGGCGGAAGCGGCCCGGGTTGTCCACGCCGAAGGCGGCGTCGGAGGCGGGGTCGGACCAGGAGGACTGGTCGATCGCGTCCTTGTTGGGCAGGAGCCGGTCCTCCAGCCATTCGTGGTAGGTGCTCCCGGCCGCCCGGAGCGGGTCGCCCAGGGCGTCCAGAAGGGGCGTCTCATAGGGCGAGATGATGCTGACGATGTCGCTGACGTCCTCGGCGATCTCGGGCAGCGTCGCCCCGGCCGCGTAGGTTGCCTTTCCGGTGAAGCTCATGGTCGTCTCCTTGGGTTGGGGGTCTGAAGTCTGACTCGGCGTCTACTGGGTCGGTGCACTCGAGCGCCGCAGGCGGAGGTACTCGGCCACGTCGCGGCGGTTTCCGGTGGTTGCG
The DNA here is from genome assembly GCA_964439555.1 of uncultured Planctomycetaceae bacterium. GTDB lineage: Bacteria > Planctomycetota > Phycisphaerae > SM23-33 > SM23-33 > CAYTQL01. The sequence continues at coordinate 2,049 of CAYTQL010000361.1, forward strand.
GCGCGCCGGGCGGCGTCGGCGAGCCGGGAGGCGCCCTCGGGGTTCTCCGCCCGCGCCGCGGCGGTGCTCGAAGGGAGCGTGCCCCCGCCGGGGGCGCCCTGGAGGAAGGGCTTGTCGAGCAGCAGATCGTCCACGGCCTGGTCGATCTGCGCGGGCTCGAGCTCGCCGTCGAGGTCGATCCGCCCGCGGAGCAGCGTGCGCGCCGCGTCGAGGTCGACCACCCCCGCTGCGAGCAGGCGTCGCTCGGCGGCGGAGCGGTTTTCGGTCGCCTGAAGCTGCGCCAGCGCCTCGTCGCGCTGGGCTTCGGCGGTGGCGAGCCGGTCGCCGCCCTGTTCGATCTGCTCCCGGGTCCGGTCGAGCTGCTCGGCGAGTTGCCGGGCCCGCTCCTCGGCCTGGCGGGCGCGACGGCGATACGGGGTCGCCTCGCCCGCCGGGGCGGGTTCGGCGCCGTTCGGGGCTTCGGGCTGCTCGGGCGGGTTGGCGTCGGGTGCGTCGGTCATCGCGTGGAGTCCTTTCTGCGCTGGGGGTTCGTGGAAGCGGGGAAGCTCAGTCGCGGCGGTAGCCCAGTTCCGCGAGAATCTGTTCCGGCGGGACGCCGAGGGCCTGCTTGATCTGCGCGTTGCGCAGGCGCTCGGACTCGTCGTAGGGCAGGGGGCTCGGCCAGTTGATTTCCACGGCCCGGTCGGCGGGGCGGGTCTTAAGCGCGCCGAGGCAGTCGAGCCAGTGGAGCGTCAGTTCGCAGATCCGCCGGATCCCCGCGCCGTAGGTGATCCGCTTTCGCGCGGTCTTGGCCAGCAGACCCGAGAGCACCACCTTCAGGGCGGCGGCGCTGGTGAGGCGCCCGACGTTCCCGCGGACGAGTCCCGCGGCCAGGGGAGTCACGCCCGAGACCTTGTCCAGCGCCGCCCGGACCTGCTCGATGTGTGCATCCTCGCTGGGCGAGCCCGGGTCGGAGCCGAACTCCTCGATCGACGCGTCGGGGTTGGAGGTGGACCACATCTGTCCCGGACCGACTGGGCGTTCGAGGAAGTCCTCGATGCCCTTGCCCAGGTACATCTTGAAGGACTGGTAGGTCACCCGGTGGGCGCGGTCGGAGAGGCGGGTGTTGAGCTCGTCCTGGAGGGGGATCAGCGGCTCGACGTCCCCGAGCCCGGCGTAGCTGCCCGGAAGCGCCAGGTTCTGCACGTGCACCACCGGAACCACGCCCAGCCGGTTCGAGCCCTCGGCGACCAGGCGGCGGTCATTCCCTCCTTCTGCGGGGAGGGCATGGCGATCGCCCTCGTCTCGGGGCGGCTCGCGGCGGAGGCGGTGATCGCGGGACGGGATGCCGC
>CAYTQL010000362.1:0-3346 GCA_964439555.1 uncultured Planctomycetaceae bacterium
CGGGCGACGACGTCCATGCCCACCAACCGGGCGACGCCGCGGTACATCGGGTAGCCCGCGACGGCGGCGGGGCTGAGCTTGTAGCGTTCGGAGAAGCTCGGCCAGTTGGGGAACTTGGCGAACCCGCGGGCGAGGATGAAGTTCGCCTGCGGCTCGTCGGAGAGGATCTCACGGACCTGGTCGAAGATCGCCTGGGCGATGTGCGCCGTGGCGCTGGTCGCGTGCGGGCCGCGGTCGGCCTTGAGCGGCGGCACGCCGGTCGCCTGCGGGTCGGTCTCGCCGACGTTGTCGTCGAGTTCCTCGGCGCGGAGGACCATCAGGGCGCGGTGCTCACTGACGGTCTGGAAGAAGACCTCCACGCCGGAGGGGGCGTCGAGCTTGTCGCGGATCTTGTCGAGCAGGCGCTGGTTCTCCTCGTCGCCGATTCGCCCGGCGCGGCGGTCGGTGACGTTTCCGCCCTCGTCGAGCGTGCAGAAGTTCAGCCGGCAGGCGACGTCGCGGGGGTCGAGCGGGAACTCGATGCCCAGCGCGCTGAGCACGCCGCGCCCGACGGTGTAGATCTGCGGATCGTACCCGAAGAGCCCGAGGTGCCCGGGCCCCGAGCCCGGCGTGATCGCCGTGGCCACCGGCGTCAGCAGACCCATCGCGCTGCCGGTCGCCAGCTTGTCGAGGTTCGGGCTCTGGGCGATCTGGAGGGCGGTCCCGCGTCCGTCGTTGTCGCAGTCGCCGATCCCGTCCATCACCAGCAGGACGATTCGCTTGTCGTTCTCCTTGGCCAGCTCGCTGACCATGTTTCCGTAGGTATCTTCCATCGTCGGGTCCTCGTCAGGGGAAAACTTCAGAGCCCGGAAGTGTAGCCGGAGGAGGCGAGGGATGCCAATTGCGGATTTCGGATTTCGCCCTGCCCAATGCGTCTCCCGCGGTGTCTGCGGGCACAGCAGCCGGGTTCACCGGGCTTCGAGGACGGTGGGGAAGCTCGCGCGGGAATCCGCGGTTCGCGGTCCGCCATCCCGTTACCACCCCGCCTTCCGCCAGTACGCCATCGCCGCCCGGGCCGGCTCGGCGTCGGGGTCGATCTCCATCGCCCGTTCGAGGGCCTCGCGGGCGGCGTGGCGCATCGCGGGGGCGCCGGAGCGGCCGCTCGCGTAGAGCGCGGCGGCGAGCTGCGTCCGGCAGATGCCCAGGACCACCCACGCGCGGTAGAGGCGGGGGTCCTCGCCGACCGCGGCCTCGAGCACCTCCACGGCTGCGACGCTGCGCATGAGCTGGTAGAGCGTGAAGCCGCCCGTGTAGAGCGCGCCGCCGGGCGCGGCGGGGTCGGCGGCCCGGAGCCGGTCGATGTAGCCCGCCGCGTCCAGCCCGCCCCGGCGGATCGCGTAACGCCGCGCCAGGACGGCGTTGGGCCCGGCGTTGCGGAGGAAGACCGCGTGCTGCGGGCCGAGGTGGACCAGGGACCACTTCGCCGACCGGTCGGCCGCGAGGGCCAGCGGGCCCGAGCCGGAATCGGTGCGGGTCACCAGCACATTGACGTCGTAGGCGTCGGCGACCGAGGGGAAGTACTGGGGCTGCTCGGACGCCAGGACCGTGCGCATCACGGCCGGGGGGTACGCCCACGTATTCGTGAGAATCGGCAATTCGGCGTGCGGGCGCGTGAACCAGTGCAGGTTCGACGAGGTGTCGTAGTCGCACCAGATGCGCCCCACGGGCCGGTGGCGGTTGATCCACTCGGCCGCTCCCAGCGGCATCGCCACGCGCGAGAGCCCGCAGCCGAAGCGGACCGGGCTGTACTCACTCGTGTAGAACTGCTGGCTCAGCACCGATGCGCTGAGCCCTCCGCCGGCCAGGACGACCGCGGTGACCGCGGCGATCCGGGCGATCCGGTGGGTCTGAAGGGCTCGCGGGCCGGGGGGTTGTGCGCGGCGGGCGGCCAGGCCCCGCCACAGCGTCAGCGTCGCCGCCAGGGCGACCGGGAGCAGCACCATCGAGCCCGGGGCGATGTTCCGCCGCATGGACAACGACACGGGCGCGAAACCCAGCAGCACCAGCGCCCAGGCGAGGCGCATCCGCGCCAGCGCCGCCAGCAGCCCCAGCCCGGCCGCGCCCAGGACGGCGATGAACGCGACGGTCGCCCGCCTGGCGGCAAAGTTCTCGCCGGCAAAGGGCTTGTAGAACTCGCCGATGTACGCCCAGGGGTGGACCTCCTCGCCGCGGGCGGGGGCGTTGATCCCATGGACGCGGAGGAAGCGGAGCGTCTCGAACGGCAGAACCGCCAGGCGCCAGGTCCAGGGGTTGGCGAAGGCGACCGCGGCCATCGCCGCCAGCGCGACGCCCAGCCGCCGGACGCGGCGACCGTGGGCGTCGGGGTCCGGCTCCCGGAGCATGCCGGGCAGCAGGCGGCGGAGCAGCGACTCGATCCACACCGCCCCGACCAGCGCGAGCCCCAGCAGCCAGTAGCTGTGCACGTTCACGGCGACGAGTTGGAGCCCGACGAGCCCGGCGACGGCGCCCCAACCGGGCGTCAGGCGGTTTCCGCCCAGCGGGAGGACAATCGCCGCCTGGGCAAGCAGGATCACGAAAGCGAAGACCTCCGGGCGGAGCGTCAACCGCTCGTAGGAAGCGCAGGCGACGAGGATCGCCGCTGCGGCGCACCACGCCCAGCCCACGCCGAGGCGGCGCATCAGGGCGACCAGCAGCAGGGCGACCCCCGCAACCAGCAGCGACTGGAGAATGCACAGCCCCAGCACGCCGCCGACGCCGTAGACCCACGCCATGACCGCCTGCGTGCCCCAGTTGGCGTTGGCGAAGCGGTAGCGTCCGGCGTCGTCGTACCAGCATCCCGGGCCCGTCTCGGGCAGCGGCGGGGCGTCGGGCAGCGTGTAGACCTCGGGCGAGTGGTCTACGATCTCGCCGGATTCCAGGAAGCGTTGACCGTAGCTGAGGTGATAGCCGAGGTCCGGCGAGGCGAGCGTCCGCGCGCCCAGCAGCACGGTGAAGAGCATCGCGGCGGCGACGGCGAGTGGGCTGAGCCCGGGGAAGCGCAGCCATTGCGGAGCGAGTTGGGCATCGTCAGCCAGCATGGGCGGCGATTGTAGCAGGCATGCCTGCGGACGACCACACCGCGGCGCTTCTCAGCGTTCCTTTGCCGGCTCGACGTCGGCGATGGGCAGGGTCATCTCGAAGACGCCGCTCTGGACCACCGCCTGCTGGCGCTCGGGCTCGAGGCGGACCAGGGTCGCGCGCTTCCCGAAGGGCACCACCCACACCGGCGAGCCGGGCTCCATCGCCATCAACTCGTCGCGGGACTTGCGGGCGGCCTGCGAGTCCGGGCTGCGCCGCTGCATGGGTT
>CAYTQL010000363.1:0-3328 GCA_964439555.1 uncultured Planctomycetaceae bacterium
GCGATCAGCACCGCCGCGGCCGCCAGGAGCCCGTACCGCCAGCGACGGATGGACCACATCGCCGCGGCCACGCCGGCGAGGATCGCCGCGGTGAGCACCGCCAGGAGCACGAGCGGCCAGGGGATCGTCGAGCGGGTGGGCAGGTAGAGTCGCGCCATCGCCAGCGCCAGCAGCGCCACGACCACGCAGCGCAGGGCGAGCAGGATGATCTCCTCCAGGCGGATGCGCCGGGACCGCGAGGCGAAGGCCTCCAGCAGGAAGCGCATCGCGCCCCACTCGGTGACGCGTGCCCGTCGCCGGTTCAGCAGGTGAACCAGGATCGGGATCGCCACCCCCAGCAGCCCGAACAGCAATGGCGGATTCAGCGGAAACATCGTCGCTCGCTTCGCTTGCTCCAGTGACGGATGACCGAATGACGAATGGCCGATCCGGATCGACGCCGGGGCGGCGCTTTCTTGATGATCGGGACGCACGCCGCTGCCCGAGCGCAGGCCCCGGGCATGCGAAGCGCAGGCTCCGGTCCGTCGGGATGCCCGGCGAGGCGGCGACCGTCACGGATCATCGGCTCATCGGTCATTCACTTCGTCCGTTGCTTCCGCCCGGCCAGGTAGTGGCTCAGCGCCACGTCGAAGGGCCGGGCGGTGGAAATGGGGACATAATCGACGTTCATCTGTCCGCAGCCCGACTCGATGCGCCGGATGTGCTTGCGGACGCGGTCGAGGTACTCGGCGCGGATCGCCCTCGGGTCCAGTTGCACCCGGCGCGAGTCCGGCTCCAGGTCCTCGAAAATGCTCACCTGGTCGAAGGGGAACGCCAGTTCCTCCTCGGCCATCACGTGCAACACCAGCACCTCGTGCCGCCGGTAGCGGAAGTGGTGCAGGGCGTTGAGCAGTTCCCCGGGATCGTCGAACAGGTCCGAGATGATCACCACCAGTCCGCGCCGGTGGACCCGTTCGGCCACGTCGTGGAAGATCGACGCGAGGTCGGTTTCCTCGCCCGCCTCGGTTTCGGCGAGCTCCTCGAGCAGCACCCGGAGGTGGTTGGCCCGCGACCGCGCGGGGATGTACCGCCGCAGCTTCGTATCGAAGGTCACCAGCCCGACCGCGTCCTGCTGGTGGATCATCAGGTGCGCCAGCGAGGCCGCGAGGTACTGGGCGTAGCGGTACTTGCTCAGCGGCTCGCCGTCCTGCCTCGCCGCGCGCTGTCCGGCGTACTTCATGGACCCGGAGGCGTCGAGCAGGATCGTCGCGCGAAGGTTCGTCTCCTCGATGTACTGCTTGATGTAGTACCGGTCGATCTTCCCGTAGACCCGCCAGTCGAGGTCGCGGATGTCGTCGCCGGGGACGTACTGGCGGTGCTCGGCGAATTCCACCGAGAAGCCCTTGTACGGGCTGCGGTGGCGTCCGCTGACGAACCCCTCGACGACCCCGCGGGCGATCAGCTCCAGCCGATGCATTTTCGCCAGGGCCCGGGGGTCCAGCAGCTTCAGGAAGCCCGATTGTCCGTTGCCGTTAGCCATGCATTGACACTCGAAATCCGGCGGTCAAATCACGCCTCCGCGATCTGGGATCGCAGCGCGTCCAGCGCCGGGGCGAGTTGTTCGCCCAGGTCGCGCCACTTCGCCTCGATGCTGACGCCGCCGTCGTAGCCGACCTTCTTCAGGGCCGCGAAATACGGGCGATGGTCCTCGCCCTTGTTCCCGATCGGCCCGCGGCCGTCCTTCTCGGCGGCGTGGGCGTGGACGATCAACTCGCCCGCCCGTTCGATGCTCCCGGGCCCCTCGCCGTCGGTGGTCATGTGGTACGTGTCGGCCAGGAGGCGGATATTCGGATGCCCCGCCGCGCGAACCAGCCGGGCGCCCTCGTCCACGCTCGTGACCGTGTTGCATTCGCCGCTGTTGAGCGGCTCCAGCGCCAGCGTCACACCATGCTCGGCGCAGAGGGGCCCGAAACGCCGAAGGCTCCCGAGCACCTGCTCGCTCGCCTCGACCGGGTCGAAACCCTCCGGCACGCCGCGGGACCCGCCGGACCCGTAAACGATGATCCCGATTCCCGCCTCGGCCGCCCTCGCACAGACCAGGCGGAACCAGGCGTCGATCTGGGCGACGTCGATCTCAGGCCCGGCCGTGGGAATGTCCTTCGGGAACAGGCAGTTGACCGCCGCGATCGGAACCGGAAGGGTCTCCCACCGCTCCCGTCGCTCGCGGAATGCCCGCTCGGTCTTCTCCGGGCACAGAACGTCCCGCACCGTGCCCTCAACGTAATCGAGGCCGACGACGTCGTCAGGCAGCATCTCCGGATTGCAGCAGATGCCTAGTTTCATGGCTACCCTAGCGAAGTAGCGACTGGCGATTAGCGACCGGCCGATGGCGGCTCGCTCGTGACTATTTCTTCTTGCGGCGCTCGCAGTTGGCGATCAGGCCGTTCAGAAGTCGCGATGATTCACTCAGGAGCGCCGCGATCTCTGCCGGCACTTCCTGCTCAAAACCCAGCGTCACCGCCAGCAATGCGAAGGTCTCCACCTCGTTCACACTCCCGCGGCCGACGCGCAAGAATCGCTGGAAGTCAGCGCCCGGACCACGTCCCCAGCCTTCGGCGATGTTCGCCGGGATCGAGGCCGCCGCGCGGCGGATCTGGGATGTCATCCCGAACCGTTCTTCGGGAGGAAACCTCGCCGACCAGCCGTAGACAGCCTTGGCCAGGTCCATCGACTTCTGCCATGCCACCAAATCTCGAAAGCTCCGAATTTTGTTGCGGCCCTCATCCATCTCAGTCCCCCGGCTGTTCTCAATCCTCTACCGCCCATCGCAGCGGCACTCCCCGATCGCCTGACGCAACCGCCCACGACCCACGATACTCCGCTCGCCATGTCGCTACGTCGCCGGTCGCTATGTCGCTACTCCCCCTACGTCGCCGCCTCCACGGCCGGTTGGACTTCCGCCACGAGGCGCAAGACGACCTCGTCGGAGGTGATCCCGGCCGCTTCGGCGTTGAAGGTGGTGATCACGCGGTGGCGCAGCACGGGCAACGCCATCTCGCGGACGTCCTCGGTCGTGGCGTGGTAGCGACCGTGGAGAATCGCCCGGGCCTTGGCCGCGAGGATCAGGTAAATCCCCGCGCGCGGTCCGGCGCCCCAGTTGACCAGCTCATTGACGAATTCCGGCGCCTCGTCCGCGCCGGGACGCGACGCCCGGGTCAGGTCGCGGGCGTACTGGAAGACGTGCTCGGCCGCCGGGACGCGTCGGACGATATCCTGGAGCCGCTGGATGTCCTCGCCCGTCAGCGTCGCGGTCAGCTCCGCCTCGTAGGTCCCGGTGATCTGCTTCATG
>CAYTQL010000364.1:0-3325 GCA_964439555.1 uncultured Planctomycetaceae bacterium
GGCGGATGGGAGGAGCCGACGCCCGAGCTGCTCAAGGATCTGGGGCTCCCCGAGGAAATGTCCGTCGAGGAGCTACGCACCAACGAAACCTGGCTGAATCGCCAGGAGCAGAAGATGCGCGAGCGGATCGACGCCGGCGAGGCCCGGGGGTGGTCGGTGAACAAGCCGGACTTTTTCAGCTTCAACATGGCGTTGCCCGAAAGCGGCATCAAGCCGTTCGTCGAATGGCTCAAGGAGACCTACGGCACGCCCGAGAAGGTCGCCGACGCGTGGAACTTCCTCCACGCCGGCATCCCGGGCAGCGATCCCGACGCGTTCGACGACTGGGACCGGGTCGAGCAGTTCATCCGCGACTGGCTGGGCTACATGGAGCAGAAGATCAGCGGGCTCGTTCCGCACTCCCGCGAGTACCGCCGGTTACGGGACATTCTCCGCTTCAAGGCCGATACGTATCTCGCTTGGGTGGAGCAGAAGGCCCAAGCCTTCACGGAGAAGTTCCCCGAGGCGCCGTTCCGCGCGGGGGGCGAGATGGCGCTCTTCCTGCCGTTCGCCTCGCGGGCGACCGACATGGAAGGCGTTGCGGAGGTGATGAAGGACTACGGCAGCTTCTACCCGTCGATCCACATCTCCTGGCACTTCGAGGAGGTCGAGTACGAGGTCCCGCGCCCGGTCTACATGATGGCCCAGATCACCCAGGACTGGTTCAAGGGCGGCTGGGCGGCGCCGTGGGAGTCCACCGGCGGACCTCAGCAGTTCTCCGGCGGCAAGGCGTCGTTCTGTCCCGAGGCCGAGTCGCTCACCGCCGGGGCGACGGTGGACGCCGGCGTTATGACGCAGTTGATCTTCAGCTACCTCGGCGCGGGGCTCAAGGGCTTCGGACTGTGGTGCTGGAACGCCCGCACCTGCGGCTGGGAGGGCGGGGAATACGCCCTGACCGACCGCCAGGGACGCCCCTGCGAGCGGACCGTTCGCGTCGGCAAGATCGGTCAGGCGATGCAGAAGCACCGCGACGAGCTGTGGAACGCCCGCAAGGAACCGCTGGTCGGCCTCTTCCAGGACTTCGACAACGAGGCGATCTGGGCGGCGATGGCCTCGCCCGGGCGCGAGCACTTCAAGACCTGGCCTTCCGGGGCCCGGATCGGCGGCTCGCGGGCCTTCATCAACGCCAACGTCCCCTGGGAGTACGTCACCGCCAACGACCTTCGCGCCGGGCTCGCCACGCGGTATCGCAGCATCTACCTGCCCGCGACCATCGCCATCAGCTCCGACGTGATGGCGATTCTCCGCGACTACGTCCGCGGCGGCGGGCGACTGGTCATCGACATGCCCGGGGCGTACTACGACGAGTTCGGCCGCGTTCTGCCCACCGGCGAAGGCACGCCGTTCGCCGAAATCTTCGGCGCCACGATCCGCGACTACCAGTATTCCCGCAACGTCCCGTGGACCGTCCACGGACGCACCTGCGAGGGCTTCGTCGCGGACATCGAACTCCGCACGGCCGAGGCGCTGGCCCGATTCGAGAACGGGCTGCCCGCGGTGACTGAGCACCGGTTCGGCGACGGCTTGGCCGTGATCCTCGGCTACGAGGGCGCCCTGCGCTGCCACCGGCCGGGACATGCCGACATCGAGGCGGAGATCGTCCGCTACGTCCTGGGCGACGCTACGAGCCCGTACTCCGTGGACACCGAGGACGTGCTGATCTACCGAATCGCCGCTTCCGAGGCGGACCACTACTTCCTGGTCAACGACGGTCCGGCCCGCAAAGCCCAGCTGCACACCCGCTTCGACTACGCCGCCTGCTCCGACGCGGTGAACGGCGATGCCCTCCCGATCGGCGAGGCGATCGCCCTGGAAGCCCATTCCGGCCGCTGGCTGCGCATGGAGAAGTAGCGTCGGGCGCAGCCCGTTGAGAGTGGGCTGCGGTCAGGGACGGCTCGTCGTCTCGCGCCCGCGGGACGCCTTGTGGAGTCGGGTTCCGCAGCGTTCACTCGGGCTCGCACAGTGCGGGGCGCGTCGAGCTGCGCCCGATTTCCTACCGGACTGGCTTCGAGGTCGGGCTCCCGTCGATGAGCCGATTCCTCAAACCGAGGTGACGATCGCGATGGCGATCAGGAAGTAGATGACGATTCCCGAGACGTCCATCAGCGAGGCGATGAAGGGCCCGCTCGTTACGGCCGGGTCGATTCCGAAGCGTTTGAAGAAGAACGGGAGCATCGCCCCGATGAGATTGGCGAAGGTCACCGCCACCACGATCGCCAGGCCCACGGCCAGGCCCAGGCGGTAGGTCTCCGGCGGGGCCTGGGGCAGCAGGCGGGCGAAGAACACGGCGGTGACGAAGCCCAGCCCCGCCAGCAGTACGCCCATCGCCAGCCCGCGGGGCAGCTCGCGCAGCAGCACGGCGCGCCAGTCGGGCAGGTCCATCTCCTGGACCGCCAGTCCGCGGAGGATCAGCCCGGCCATCTGAGAGCCGGTATTGCCCGCCGGGGAGTTGATCAGCGGCATGAAGACCACCAGCGCCGCGAACGCCGGCAGCGCGTTGAACTGCGTCAGCGCCAGTGTGGTCAGCGTCTGGGCCCCCAGGAGCATGATCAGCCAGGGCAGGCGCTTCCGGACCATACGGAAGAACCCGGTGCCGAAGTAGCTGTACTCCAGCGGCGCCACGCCGGCGAGGGCGAGGAAGTCCTCCGTCGTTTCCTCCTCGAGCACGTCCATGACGTCGTCGATGGTCACGATGCCCACCAGCGTCCCGCGGGCGTCCACCACGGGCAGGGCGACCACGTCGTACTTCATGAACATCTCCACCGCCGACTCACGGTCTTCGCCCGCTTCCAGCGCCGCGAAGGAGGCGTCCATCAGGTCGGAGACGCCGGCGTCCGGCTCGGCCAGGACGATCTCCTCCAGGCGGATCTCGTCGAGCAGCTTCCAGTGGTCGTCCACCACGTAGACGACATTGAGCGTCTCCCGCGTGGGGGCGACCTCGCGGATGTGCCGCAGCACCCGCTCGATGCTCCAGCCCGGACGCACCGCCACGTACTCGGGCGTCATCTCCCGCCCGATCGAGTCTTCCGGGTACGCCAGCAGCTTGCGGGCGACCTTCGCCTCCTCGCCCCGCAGCGAGTTGAGCATCCGCTGGGCCAACTCGCCGGGGAGTTCCTCGAGCAGCTCGGTCCGGTCGTCCGGGGGCATCTCGTTGACGATCTCGGCGACCTGCGAGCTCTTGAGCGTCGTGACGAGCTGCTCCTGCCGCTCGGGGTCGAGCTCGCCGAGAATCTCCGCGGCCCGGTCGGTCGGGAGCAGGCGGAAGCAGATCGCCAGTTCGTCGCCC
>CAYTQL010000365.1:0-1300 GCA_964439555.1 uncultured Planctomycetaceae bacterium
GCTTCGCCGAGCGGCTCGACCAGCTCTGCCCGATGAGCGTGCGGGAGGCGCAGTCGGGCGACATGGTGGTTCCGGGCGTGGCGCTGGTCGCCCCGGGCAACTTCCACATGACCCTCCGCCGCAACGGGGCGCGATACCTGGTGGACATCAAGGACGGCCCGCGGGTGCACCATCAGCGCCCGGCGGTGGACGTGCTGTTCAACTCCGTCGCCCGCCACGCCGGGGCGAACGCCGTGGGGATGATCCTCACCGGCATGGGCGCCGACGGGGCCGCCGGACTGCTGGCGATGCGACGCGCCGGGGCCCACACCCTCGCCCAGGACGAGCAGACCTGCGTGGTCTTCGGCATGCCCAAGGAAGCGATCGCCCTCGGCGCCGCCGAGGCGGTCTGCCCCCTCGAGAAGCTTGCCGAGAAGGCCCTCGCCCGCTTCACCACCGCGCGCCGCAGCGCCTGACGCGAAGCGTCCGGCCCGGTCGGCGGTCCCCGGTCGAGCGATCAACCGGGCGAGAAGCCCCGGATCGCGGCGAGGAACTGCCCGCCGTAGCGGCGGAGCTTGACCTCGCCCACGCCGGAGACCGTCAGCATCTCCTCGTCCGTCGTCGGATAGTCCCGCGCCATCTGTCGGAGGGTCTTGTCCGAGAAGATCACGTACGGCGGGACGTTCGCCTCGCGGGCGCGGTCCTTGCGGAGCTCGCGGAGAATCTCGAAGAGCTCCTCGCTGAACTGCTCGTCCGGGACCGCCTGTCTCGTTCGGCGGCGCGGCTTGGGGCGGGGGACCACGAAGTCCTTCTTGCCCAGCAGCACGCGCCACCCCGCCCCGGTGATCCGCAGCGAGCCGTAGCGTCCCTCGGTGCGCGTCAGGCAGCCCTGCCCGAGCAGATGGTCCACCACGCCGCGCCAGTGCTTCTTCGGTCGGTCGGACCCGACGCCGTAGGTCTTCACCCGGTCGTGGCGGAGCTCCAGAATCCGCTGGGTCTTCGCCCCGGCCACGACGTCCACGACGTGCCCCGCCCCGAACCGTTCCCCGGTGCGGAAGACCGCGGACATGACGATCCGGGCGTCCCGCGTGGCGTCGACGCGCTCGACCTCCCCGCAGCAGGCGTCGCAGGCGCCGCAGTCCTCGGGCTCGTACTGCTCGCCGAAGTACGCCAGGAGCTGCTTCCGCCGGCAGACGAGGGCGCCGGCGTACCGAGTCATCTCCGAGAGCTTGATCTCGGCGATCCGCCGTTCCTGGTCCTTCTCGATCTGCTCGATGAAGTAGCGGATTCGCTGGGCGTCGCCGCGGGCGAAGAGCAGCAG
>CAYTQL010000365.1:1310-3325 GCA_964439555.1 uncultured Planctomycetaceae bacterium
GCAGGCAGTGCGACGGCTCGCCGTCCCGCCCGGCCCGGCCGGTCTCCTGGTAGTAGCTCTCGATGTTCTTGGGCAGATCGGCGTGCACCACGAAGCGGACGTTCGACTTGTCGATGCCCATCCCGAAGGCGACGGTGGCGACGATGACCTGCGCCTCGTCGCGATTGAACCGCTCCTGGTTCTCGCGGCGCTCGGCGTCGTCGAGTCCGGCGTGGTACGGCAGCGCGTCGATCCCCGCGCCCCGCAGCGCCGAGGCGGTGGACTCCACGTCCCGGCGCGTGGTGCGGTAGACGATTCCCGGCTGGCCGGGACGCTCGCGGACGAACCGCAGCACCTGCCCGGCGGCGTCGGACTTGGGCAGCACCTGGTAGAAGAGGTTCGGGCGATCGAAGCTCGCCCGCACGCACAGCGGGTCGCGCAGGGTCAGCCGGTCGATGATGTCCCGCTGCACGTGCTCGGTGGCGGTGGCGGTGAACGCGGCGACCGGGACGTCGGGAAAACGCCCGGGCAGCTCGCCGAGCTGGAGGTAGTCCGGGCGGAAATCGTGACCCCACTCCGAGATGCAATGGGCCTCGTCGATCGCCAGGAGGCTCACACGGACCCGCTCCAGCGCGTCGAGGAAGCCGGACATCGAAAGACGCTCCGGGGCGGCGTAAAGCAGGTCGAGCCGACCGGAATGCAGGTCGCGGAAGACCACCCGTCGCTCCTCGGCGCTCTGGGAGGAGTTGACCATGGCCGCGGCGACCCCGTTGGCGTTGGCGGCGTCGACCTGGTCCTTCATCAGCGAAATCAGCGGGCTGACCACCACGCAGAGCCCCTCGAGCACGCAGGCGGGGAGCTGGTAGCAGAGGCTCTTGCCCCCGCCGGTGGGCATCACCGCGAAAACGTCCCGCCCGGCGAGAATCGCCCGGATGATCTGTTCCTGGTTCGCCCGGAACCCCGCGAAGCCGAAGCGCTTCTGGAGCACGCCCGCCAGGTCGGGCACGTCGGCGGGGCCGGGCACGACGGCGGGGTCGGGCACGTCGGGGTTCTCAGGGCGGGCGTCCACGGTAAGCCCACTGTGCCGTCCGGGCCTCCGCCGGTCAACCCCGCCGCCCCGCAGCGGCATCCGTTGCCCCGACCGATGCGCGTCGCACGGTTTGTGAGACGCCTCACGCAAAGCGACTGAGAGTTTCCTTCATTCATCACGTTGGCGGTTGACATTCGCCGGCGGGGCCCGCACAATCCCCCGCGGACCGTACATGTCTTTTCGAATTTGAGCCCCGGCCGGGCCGGTCGGGGTCGTGGCACATAGAAAAGCCGGGGCAGTGGCGGAATGTCGCCCGCGGGCGCGAGCCCGACGGGCCCCGTTTCAGGTATGTCCCGACGCTCACCCGCTTTTGAGCTTTGGTCCCGGACCTCCGGGCGTCCGCGTCGGATGCCCGGAATCGACGTACCGGGGCGCAGAAAGGAGCCGTGCGAAGATGACGCAGGAGCAAAAAGGCATTGATTCTCTGATGTCCGAGCAGCGTAAGTTCCCGCCCCCAGCGGACTTGCAAGCGAAGGCACACATCAAGTCGACGGAGGAGTACGAAGCGCTTTACGGTCGGGCGATCGACGACCCGGACGGCTTCTGGCTGGAAAAGGCCACCGAACTGGTCAGCTGGTTCAAGGAGCCGACCAAGGCGCGCGAGTACGTCTGGAACACCGAAGGGCGCGAGGTCTGGCATAAGTGGTTCGAGGACGGGCAGTTGAATATCTCCCACAACTGCCTCGACCGCCACATCGGCACCGAGCGCGAGAACAAGACCGCCCTGATCTGGGAAGGCGACGAGCCCGGCGAGGACGCCAAGGTCACCTACAAGGAACTCCACGAGCAGGTCTGCAAGTTCGCCAACGTGCTCAAGGGGCTCGGCGTGGGCAAGGGCGACCGCGTGTGCATTTACCTCGGGATGGTCACCGAACTGCCCGTGGCGATGCTCGCCTGCACCCGCATCGGCGCGATCCACAGCATCGTCTTCGGCGGCTTCAGCGCC
>CAYTQL010000366.1:0-2482 GCA_964439555.1 uncultured Planctomycetaceae bacterium
GGGGTCGAGCTGATCGTCGGCGTCGAGTCCCGGGGGTTCCTCTTCGGCGCCGTCGCCGCCGACCGGCTGGACTGCGGGCTCGTCCTCGTCCGCAAGCCGGGCAAGCTCCCGGCCGAGACGGTCTCCGAGAGCTACGAGCTTGAGTACGGGACCGATTCGGTGGAGGTCCACGCCGACGCGATCCGCCCGGGGCAGAAGGTGCTGATGATGGACGACCTGCTGGCGACGGGCGGGACGATGAACGCCGCGTGCAATCTCGTCCGCAAACTCGGCGGCGAGATCGTCGGGTGCACCTTCCTGCTGGAGCTGACCTTCCTCCACGGCCGGGAGAAGCTCGGCTGCGCGTGCCACAGCGTGATACAGGTCAGCGAGTGACTTGAAGCTCGAAACACGAAACGGCCCGCGTCTCGGGGCCGGGCACGCGAGGACATCAGCCGTCCTTCGACTCGCCTTCGGCTCGCTCAGGACGTCCTGAGCGGCGTCGAAGGGCGTCCTGCGGCGGAACGTCCTCGCCGTAGTACACCTCCACCGGCAGTTCGGGAATCGCCTCGCGGAGGCGTTCGGCTGCGGCGTCGAGTTCGGCGTCGGGCAGGGCGCGGACCCGCGGGCTCGCGGGGGCGCGGGCGATCGTGTGCACCTGCACGAGCGTCAGATGTCCCCCGGCGTCGAGAACTTCCCGCAAACGGGTGATCCAGGCGTCCAGCTCCTCGCCCGAAGGCCCCTCCCCGTCGAGCCGCAGGAAGAGGCTCTGGATGACCACCGGGCGGACGCGGGCCACCTCGCGGATGTTGCGTACGATCCGCTCGAGCGTGATCTGCCCTCGCGGGCGGTTGACGGCGCGGAAGTGCGCCTCGGTCCCGGCGTCCAGTTTCGCCCAGACTTCGCCGTTGTGGGCGTCCAGCGTGGGCAGGGCCCGCCGGAAGGGCTCCTCGTGCAGGTGGGCGGCGTTGGTGATGACCACGAGCTTGACCGCGTCGAGGTCGAAGGAGTTCTTGACCTCCGCGGCCGTGGCGACCGCCCGGTCGAAGGTCGGCAGGCAGGTCGGCTCGCCGTCGCCGCTGAAGGCGATGTCGTTGATCCGCCGCAGTTCCTCCGGGGTTCCGGCGTAGCGAGGCTCGGACCACAGCTCGCCGGACGTCGCGGCCGCCAGGGCCGATTCGAGTTCCTCGCGGAGGATGTGGAGTCGGATGTCGTAGCCCTCGCGCCGCATGCGCCGGTTGATCTGGCAGTAGAGGCAACTGAACGTGCAGCGCTTGTCGGGGTTGAGGTTTACGCCCACGCTGAGCCCGCGCGCACGCCGGGAGATCACCGGGTAGAGGTACAGACAGTCGCGCCACTGGCGGCGGTGGTCCCGCGCCGCGGCCGGCAGCGGGCGGGGGTCGGGTTGTTCGTGCGGTTCGGTCAAGGTCGGGTCCCTGGGGCAGGGTGACTCGTTACCGCGTTGTCGCTCGGGCGACGTCTCGCCCGCGTTGTACCGGGGGTCGGCTTCGTTTTCAACGTAACGGATCGAGGATATTGAGGTATTTTAGATCGCGGATCGTGCGGAAGCGATCGGCGATCCGCTCGGCGCGCCGGGCGAGGATGTCGATCTCCCGGCGCGCGGCGAAGGCCAGGCTCGCCCGCGTGAAGTTCCACGCCGACCGCCCGCCCGTCCGGCAGGTACGCCAGGTCCCGCCGGTTCTGTGCGAGGGGCGATCTGTTCTTCTTCCAGTTCATCGGTTCTCCCGCGCATAATGACGGGATGGACCTGTTCAGGCAAGCCGAGGAGGAGGCGATCGCCGCCAACGCGCCGCTGGCGGTGCGCATGCGCCCGCGGACCCTCGATGAGATCCTCGGGCAGGATCACGTTGTGGGCCCGGGCAAGATGCTCCGGCGGATGGTCGAGGCGGACCGGCTCAGCAGCCTGGTGTTCTACGGGCCTCCGGGCACGGGCAAGACCACGCTGGCGTTCGTGATCGCCCGGCAGGTTTCGGCGGCGTTCCACAAGCTCAACGCGGCCGGGGCGTCGGTCAAGGACGTCCGGGCGATCATCGAACGGGCCCGCGCCACCCTCGCCCAGGCGGGGCGGCGGACGGTGCTGTTCATCGACGAACTGCACCGCTTCAACCGCGCCCAGCAGGACGTGCTGCTCGACGACGTGGAAAACGGCGTCATCGTCCTGATCGGGGCGACCACGGAGAACCCCTTCTTCACGATCAACTCCCCGCTGCTGAGCCGATCGACGATCTTCCGTTTCGAACCGCTGGGCGAGCAGAAGATCGTCGAACTGCTCCGCCGCGCCCTCGCCGAGGAGCAGCGCGGGCTCGGCGGCTATCGCGTCCGGGCGACCGACGAGGCGCTGGAGCACCTCGCCCGCGTCTCCGACGGCGACGCCCGCCGGGCCCTGACGGCGCTGGAGGTCGGCGTGCTGTCGACCTGTCCCGCCGGCGCGGACGCCGAGCCGGCGGTCTTCGACCTCGCCGACGCCCAGGAGTCCATCCAG
>CAYTQL010000366.1:2492-3320 GCA_964439555.1 uncultured Planctomycetaceae bacterium
ATCCAGGCCAAGGCCGTCCGCTACGACGCCACCGGCGACGAGCACTACGACGCCGCCAGCGCGCTGATCAAGTCCATGCGCGGTTCGGACCCCGACGCGGCGGTCTACTGGCTCGCCCGGATGCTCGTGGCGGGGGAGGACCCGCGGTTCATCGCCCGGCGGATCGCGATCCTCGCCAGCGAGGACGTGGGCAACGCCGACCCCCGCGCCCTTCGCCTCGCGGCCGCGGCGTTCGAGATCACCGAGCGGATCGGCATGCCCGAATGCCAGCTCACCCTTGCCCAGGCGGCGATTTACATGGCCTGCGCCCCGAAGTCCAACGCCTCGGCGACGGCGATCTGGACGGCCATGGGCGACGTGAAGAACCACCGCACCGTCCCGGTGCCCCGGAAGCTCCGGGACGCCCACTACGACGGCGCCAAGCAGTTCGGACACGGTGAGGGCTACCAGTACTCGCACGACTACGAAGGCGGCGTCAGCCCCGACCAGGACTACCTCGGCGTGGAGAAAACCTTCTACGAACCGACCGACCGGGGCTTCGAGAAGCACATGAAGGCGTACCTGGCGTGGGTGGAGAAGCTCAAAGGCGAATAGGGCGGCAGCGGCCGAGGGCGTCGAGACGCGGAGCACGGCAGGGGCGCTCGTATGCGTCGGGGCACGGCGGTCCGGGGCATGGGTCCCGGCGGGGCGCCTCTTGAGCGTCCTGCGTTTTGCGGTTCGTCGCTGTTGCTCCGCGCAGCGGGCGATCTATAATGGGGCCGTCGATTTCGAGCGTCACGAGGAGAGCATGAGCAAGTCATTTTGCGCAGTGTGGGTGGGGCTGCTGAT
>CAYTQL010000367.1:0-3314 GCA_964439555.1 uncultured Planctomycetaceae bacterium
CTTGGTGACATAATCATCCGCCCCGGCTTCGAGCCCCTCGATCAGATCGTCCTTCTGCCCCTTGGCCGTGAGCAGCAGGATGTAGGTATAGAACGGGCTCCGGCGGGCGCGGACGCGCCGGCAGAGGTCCACCCCGTCGATGCCGGGCATCATCCAGTCCAGGATCGCCAGGCGCGGGGTGTCCGGGTCGCCGAGGACCTCCCACGCCTCCGCCCCGTCGCAGGTGACGATCACCTCGTAGTCCCAGCGCGTCAGCAGCGCCTGGAGTACGCGGCGGCTTACGGGGTCGTCTTCTGCGATCAGGACGCGCATGAGTGGGAGGTTCCGTTCTTCATTGCCTGCAGGGCGTCTCGAAGGGCCGCCAGCTCATCCAGCAGGCGGACGCACAACTGCAGCGCCTTGGGTATATCGGCTTCGCAGCGGATCGACTCCAGCGCCGCCGCCGTCCGGAACGCCCCCTCGCGGACGAAGACGCCCACGCAGCCCTTCAGCGCGTGGGCCGCGGAGCAGAGCGCCTCGACATCCCCCGCCGCAATCGCCCGCTGGACCTGGCTCATGTACTCCGGGTAGCTCTTGAAGAACAGCTCGATCAACTCCTCCAGCAGCGCCTCGTCCCCGTCGATCCGGTCCAGGATTTTCGAGCGGTTCAACTCGGCCGGCTCGGGCAGGTCCGGCTCCTCCAACTGCCCGACCGCCTCTCCGATCGCCGCGAGGAGCGTCTCGGCGACCACCGGCTTGGGAACGTACCCGCAGACGTTTCCGCCGTCGCAGATCCGGCTTGCTTCCGCGGCGCTGTGCCCGGTGACCGCCAGGATCGGCAGCGCCCCGGCTGCGAGGTTCAACAGCTTGCGCGCCGCCTCCGGGGCAGACAGGTCCGGCAGTTCGACATCGAGCAGCGCCACGTCGAAATGCGCCCGCCGCACCGCGGCGATCCCCTCGGCCGCGGTCGAGGCGCCCTCGACCTCGTGCCCGCGGGCGGTGAGCATCTCGGCGAGCAGTTTGCGGCTGACGGCGTCGTCCTCGATCACCAGCACGCGGAGGCATTCCAGGCGCTTTCGCTCCCGCAGGAGGTGGCGGCTCACGAGCGTCCCGTCGCCCTCTTCGCAGCCGATGAGTCCGAGCATCGCCTCGCGCAGCTCGGAGGACCGGACGGGCTTGGTGAGGTATCCGCCGATTCCGGCCTCGCGGCAGGCGACGCCGTCGCCTCGCACCCCGGGCGAGCAGAGCAGGATCACGGGCGGCGCGGCGTCTGCGGCGGTTTCGCGCACGCCGCGGGCGGCGGCGAAGGCGTCGTCCCGCTGCCTCGAGGCATCCAGGATGACCAGGTCGTAGGGGCGGTCCTCGGCGCAGGCGGAGCGGACGGCCTCGAACGCCTCCTCCACGCCGTCCACCGCCTCGGGGCGAGTCGACCAACTGCGGAGCATGTCCGTCAACCGTCCCCGCGCCGGGCGCGGCTCGCCCACCGCGAGCACGCGCAGATCCTTCAGGCGCCCCGGGTCCGGGTTCGTCTCGGTCAGGGCGTCGGCGTCGCTTCGCCCCAGCCGGATGGTGAACCAGAAGATCGAACCGACCCCGGGCTCGCTGGTCAGCCCGATCCGCCCGCCCATCATCTCCACCAGTTCCGCCGAAATCGGCAGCCCCAGCCCGCTGCCTTCGTAGCGGCGTGTGGCGGAGGCGTCTGCCTGTTCGAAGGCGGTGAAGATGCGCTCCTGCTGCTCCGGGGAGATGCCGATGCCGGTGTCCGAGACCTCGACCCGCAGCAGCAGCCCGTCGCCCCGCGGGCCCTCGAGCCCCGCGCGGACCGCGACCTTCCCCTGCGGGGTGAACTTGATGGCGTTGCTGGCGAGGTTGATCAGCACCTGGCGCAGACGCCCCGGGTCCCCCACGCCCGTTCCGGGCACCTCGGGGGACACCTCGCAGCGCAGCTCGAGCCCGGCGTCCCGCGCCCGGACGCCCAGCGGTCCGAGCGTGTCGAAGATGCAGTCGCGGATGTCGAAGTCCACCGCGTCGATCTTCAGCTTGCCCGCCTCGATCTTCGAGAAATCCAGGATGTCGTCGACCACCTCCAGCAGCGAATCGGCCGAACACTTGACCAACTCCACGTACTCCCGCTGGTCGTCGGTCAGATGGGTCGAGAGCAGCAGCTCGCTCATGCCGATGATCCCGTTCATCGGGGTGCGGATTTCGTGGCTCATCTTGGCAAAGAACTCGCTCTTCGTGACGTTCGCCTCGCGGGCCTGCCGAGCCATTTCCTCCGCCTGCTCGACCGCGTTGGCCAAGTCACGCGTGCGCTGCTCGACCTGCTGCTGGAGATTGGCGGTGAGCTCCTGGAGCTGTCGGTCGCGTTCCATCAGGGCACGGCGCATCCGCTCGTGAGTGCGGGCGACGCGCCCGATCTCATCTGCCGAATCGTCCTCCACCGGGCGGTCGAACCGCCCCTCGGCGATCTGCTCGCTGGAATCGACCAGGGCGTCCAGGCGGCGCGAGCATCCGCGGACCAGCCACGCCCCCAGCGCGAGGCTTGCCAGGGACAACACCGTCGCCACGCCCAGGGAAACGGCCATCTGGGCCCGCTGGGCGCGGACCACCGGCTCTGCGGACATGGCGACGAGCACCTGCCCGATCCGCCCGGATGCCTCCGGTCCGCCTCCCCCGGTCTGCACGGCGCTTCGCCCGATCACGGCGTCGGCGTCCTTCGACGCCCCGGCGCGGAAGGCGTCCCAGGCCTCGTGGTCCTGCGCCGCCCCGGCCAGGAGGTCTCCCGCCGGGTCGCGGACCTCGATGAACAGGACGTTCCCGTCCTGGAGGAACCCGTGAACCAGTCGGGACAGCTCGAGTTCGTCATGGACGCTCAGCGCCAGTTCCGACGCCCGGGCGAGGTTCCGCGCAAGCAGATCGGCCGAACGCCGCTGCTGGCGTTCGAGCGTGCGGTTCATCTGGAGAATGCTCAGCCCGGCCGCGGCGCCGATCGCCGAACCGGTAACCAGCAGCACCGCCACCGCCGCCTTCTTTCGCAGCGACCAGCTTGATGCCCACGTATGTTGCATCGATCTCTCCGACCCGCCCCGCATCCGCACACCCCGAGCGGCGCGGGAAAGGAAGTATCCGCGCAGAACCCGGGGCGCCTTGTCCGACTGGTACAGGCACTATCGTCGCGAAACGCCCGAGCCTTGACTGCGGATTTAATGAATTGCTGGGAAGATTCGCGCTGCCCGGTGCAGGACGCGGCGGAGCCGGACGGCGGAACCGGCCGGACCGGGGCCCCACGGCGGACGCCGGAAAAAGGGGGGCGCGACAAATTCGTGGCATGGGCA
>CAYTQL010000368.1:0-2915 GCA_964439555.1 uncultured Planctomycetaceae bacterium
GCTCGGTTCGCCGACCGTGCAGGAACCGCCCCGCCGCCGGAGAGATGCGCAGTTGGTTGCCGAACGCCAGCCCCGGCGGGGGGAGCTCCACGGGCGCCCGGAGCGAGACGATGCGCAGCTTGCTGCGCGCCTCGCCCGGCGAGAGACTGCGCAGCTCGCGGACCACGTGGGCGGCGGTGGTCCTCGCCAGGCGGCGTCCGTGGGTGAAGTGCGGAGCCGGCTTCATGCTGCCCACCGCCCCGGCCATGAACAGGCAGACCCCCCCGGCCGCGTCCTCGACGGTCCGCCGGACGGTTCCCGGGTAGTCGCCGTCGGGGAGGCGCTCGTCGCGGGGCAGGCAGGTCGGGTGTGCGTCGGCGACCACCAGCGTCGCCAGCGTGCGCCCCTCCGCCGCCACGCGCAGCGCCGAGACGTGCGAGGTCGCCGGGCCCTTGGTCACGCGGTTGCGGTCGATCGACTCACGGTTCAGGCGCCCCGTCGCCCGCAGCGGCGAATGCGACACGCTCAGCCGCGCCGGGCGGAGGGGCTCGCGGGAGGCGCTGATCGCCCCGGCCAGGGCGGTCGCGAGGCGGTCGAACATCTCCTCGCGGTACGCACCGAGGATGAGTTCGAAGACCGGGTGCGGCGAGTACCCGCCGGGCCCGGAGTGCGTGTGCGTGGCGGTGAAGTAGACCTCCTCCCGATGCAGACCGGTGCGGCGGAGGACCTCGTCGCGCAACGCGGGGAGCACCAGCAGCAGTTCGCCGCCGGCGATGGTAACCGTCGCCCCCCCGGCCGCGAAGCTCACCGCGGCGACCGTCAGTTCCCCGTCCTCCCGCGCCGCCTTGGGGTCCCGGGCGCCGTAGCCCGCGAGCGGTTCGCCCGCGCGGACGACGATGGTCCGGCGCGCGGCGCCCGCTCGCAGCGGGCCGGCGCCCTGGAGCGGTCGGGCGTCGTCCAGCCGCTCGAAGGTCCGCCGCGCCCAGGCGGCGTCGGCGTATCCGTGCTCCCGCCCCGGCCAGGGGCCCAGCAGCAGAAGGATCGCCGCACAGAGCCCCCCGCCGACCAGCGCCGCCCGGCGTCTCCAGTGATGCCGCGGCGTCGGATTGTCCCGGTCCTCGGGCATGTGGGCTATTCTAGGAACCCGCACCCCGGCGACAAAGCGATTGCTTGAGCCCGGCGTCCCGCCCCGCTATAGAAGCACCCATGAGTGAATCCTCCCCGCCGATCGAACCCCCCTTCAAGGTCCTGGAATGGAGCGGCGACGCCCGCAGCGGGCGCCTCCGCCTGCTGGACCAGACGCGCCTGCCCGGCCGGACCGTCACGCTCGAGTTGACCGACGCCCGCGGGGTCTGGGAAGCCATTCGGCGCCTCAGCGTTCGCGGGGCCCCGGCCATCGGGGTCGCCGCAGGCTACGGGATGGTCCTCGGCGCCCAGGCGGCGTCGGAGGAGCGTTTCCTGGAAGAACTCCGCGAGACGAAGCGGTATCTCGACAGCTCCCGCCCCACCGCGGTCAACCTCTCCTGGGCGACGGCGCGAATGCTCCATCTCGCCGAAGAGAGCCCCGACGCCGCGCCGGACGACCTCCGCGCGCGTCTGCTGGAGGAGGCGAAAGGGATTCACGCCGAAGACGCCCGCCTCTGCGCGAGCATCGGGGAAACCGCGGCCGGGCTGGTCGAAGCCGCCGGGACCGTCCTGACCCACTGCAACGCCGGGGCGCTGGCGACCGCGGGGATCGGCACGGCCACGGCGGGCATGTACGTCGCCCGCGCCCGCGGCGCGGCGCTGAAGGTCTACTGCGACGAGACCCGCCCCCTGCTCCAGGGCGCCCGCCTGACCGCCTGGGAGCTGATGCAGGCGGGGATCGAGGCGGTGCTGATCACGGACAACATGGCCGCCCACGTGCTTCGCGAGGGGCGCGTGCGGATGGTGCTCACCGGGGCGGACCGGATCGCCGCCAACGGGGACGCGGCCAACAAGATCGGCACCTACGGGCTCGCCATCGCCGCGAAGCACCACGACATCCCCTTCTACGTGGCCGCACCCTACAGCACCTTCGACCTCTCGCTGAACTCGGGCGAGGAGATCCCCATCGAGCAGCGCGGGGCCGAGGAAATCACCGAAGGCTTCGGAACCCGGACCGCACCGGCCGAGGTCCACACCTACAGCCCCGCATTCGATGTGACCCCCGCCGCGCTGATCACAGGCATCATCACCGATCGCGGCATCATCCAGCCCGTCACGCCCGAGAACGTCCGCGCCATGCTCGCCTGAGGCCCAGCCGGGCACGTCCATGCGGGCACATATTTGTACTTTAGCTCGTCACGGATGACGGTTGTGTAGTCTGCTCTGCGGCCTGTTGCATTTCCGTCCTGCAATTCCGCGGAACTCCCTATTTCCTAACCAACGGTCATTCCTTGCGCTTACGTCGCGTGGTCTCGGATGATTCGATTCGCCCATCCGTTTCGGCACGGTGAGTGCACTTTAAAAGGGCGAAAGGCGAGAACGATGGTCACAGGCAACAGCACAACCCCGACGAGACGCCCGAGAGACGACAGGGAGGAATCCGTCGGGCGGAGGATCGTCGAACTCGCCGGCTGCGTGAACTCACCGACCGCCCCGGAACCGTGGACAGACCGCGGTGGAAAGGATGTGGCGTATGACCAGGCTGCTGAGCGATTCGGCAAGTTGCGTGAGCACTACGACAGGATCGGAGAGGCGTCCCTTGCAGCCGAGGCACTGTGGATGTCGGCCTGGTGCCGGGAGAAGCTCGGGCAGCGGGACCTGGCGATTCTGCTTTACGCCCGGTTGCTCGAGCATTACCCACGAACGCTCGCCTCCGCGGAGGCTTCGGACCGGCTGAGCACCGTCAAGCGAACGTAGGTTTTCACGAATCCTCACCAAAGCAAGGAACCGAAACCAAGACGATCGACAGC
>CAYTQL010000368.1:2925-3305 GCA_964439555.1 uncultured Planctomycetaceae bacterium
CGACAGCGATAAGCGACCCCACCACGGCGGTTGACGACAGGCCCGGCCCGGCGTCAGCCGCCGTTTTCTGCGCCTCGGTCAGGCGGTCTGGAGCTCCTTGCGGCGCTTGTCCAACTGCCCGCGGAGGCGCTTGAGCAACGCCGAGTGCATCTGCGAGACCCGCGACTCGGAGAGGTCCAGCGTCTCGCCGATCTCCTTCATCGTCATCTCTTCGAAGTAGTAGAGCACGAGGATCAGACGTTCGGCGCGGGAGAGCCCGCGGGTGACGAGTTCCTTGAGGTCCTTGCGCTGCACGCAGCGGAGCGGGTCGTCGCTTCGCTTGTCCTCCAGGACGTCGATCTCGCGGACGTCCTTGTTCGAGTCGGTCTCGAACCACTTGC
>CAYTQL010000369.1:0-3304 GCA_964439555.1 uncultured Planctomycetaceae bacterium
ACCAGGCACAGCTCGAGCAGCAGAAGGCTCGGCTCCGCGAGCAGGAACAGCGCCACGGCGAATACACCCCCGCCACCGAGGAGGTGTTCCATGGGTAAGCCCACGGGATTCATCGAATATCGTCGCGAGGATATCGCCCACCGCCCGATCTCCACGCGCATCAAGGACTTCTTCGAGATCAACCTGCCCCTGGACCACGAGCGCCTGCGCGTCCAGGCGGCGCGGTGCATGGACTGCGGCATCCCCTTCTGTCACGGGTCGGGCTGCCCGGTGCTCAACCGCATTCCCGAGTGGAACGACCTGATCTATAACGACCGCTGGGAAGAGGCGGCCGAGAACCTCCACTCGACCAATAACTTCCCGGAAATCACCGGGCGCGTCTGCCCCGCGCCGTGCGAGGCGTCCTGCACGCTGAACATCAACGACGACCCGGTGCTCATCAAGCACATCGAGTACCAGATCGCCGAGCGGGCCTTCGCCGAGGGGTGGGTGGTCCCGCGTCCTGCGCCGCGACGGTCGAACAGGCGCGTCGCCGTGGTGGGCTCCGGTCCCGCCGGGCTCGCCTGCGCCCAGCAGCTCGCCCGCTGCGGACACGAGGTGGTCCTCTTCGAGAAGGACCTCCAGCCCGGCGGGCTGCTGCGCTACGGCATTCCGGACTTCAAGCTCGAGAAGCGCATCATCGACCGCCGGCTCGAACAGCTCCGCGCCGAGGGCGTGAGCTTTGAGTGCGACGTGGTGGCCGGGGAGGACCTCTCCGCGCGTTACCTCCGCAAGAGCTTCGACGCGATCTGCCTGACGATGGGCGCGGGGGTCCCCCGCGACCTGGTGGTCCCCGGGCGCGAGCTGGCGAACGTGCATTTCGCCATGGAGTTCCTCGCCCAGCAGAACCGCCGCAACGCCCGCGAGCTCGGCCCGGACGAAGACCCCATCCTGGCGACGAACAAGAAGGTCGTGGTCATCGGCGGCGGGGACACCGGCAGCGACTGCGTGGGCACCTCGATCCGCCAGGGCGCCGCGGAGGTCCACCAGCTCGAAATCCTCCCCAAGCCCCCCGAGGCGAAGAACCCCGAGACCCCCTGGCCGCGCTGGCCTCGACTCCTGCGGACCTCCAGCTCCCACGAGGAAGGCTGCCGACGTCGCTGGTCGGTCGCCACCAAGACCCTCTCGGGCAGGGGAGACCAGGTCAAGCAGCTCCACGGGATCGAGGTGGAATGGTCCCGCGGCGATGACGGGTTCCACATGAAGGAGCGGCCCGGGACGGAGTTCACCCTGGACGCCGACCTGGTGCTCCTGGCGATGGGCTTCGTGCACGTCCAGCACAGCGGGCTGGTCGGGGCGATGGACCTGGAACTGGACAAGCGAGGCAACATCGTCACGGACGACTACGCCGCGACCGAGGGCGTCTTCGCCGCCGGCGACGCCGAGATGGGCGCCTCGCTGGTGGTCAAGGCCATCTACGCAGGCCGGCGGTGCGCCGCCGCCGCCGACCGCTGGTTGACCGGCTGAAAACGCCCGGCCCGCCGCCGTGAACGGCCGTCTCAGCTCTCCCGGCGGTTGCGGAAGATCAGGCGGATGGGCACTTCGGCGTAGGGCAGACGTTCGCGGAGCTGATTGACCAGGAAGCGCTGGTAGGACTGGTCGAAGCTGCGGACGTCGTTGACGAAGCACACCAGCGTCGGCGGGGCCACGTCCACCTGCGCGGTGTAGTAGATTTTCGGCGGCCGGGTGCCCCGCTTGTGCGAGGGCCCGCGGACCTGGAGGATTTCCTCCATCACCCGGTTCAGCTCGCCGGTGCCGACGCGCTGGCGCGACTGGTCGTACAGGTCGCCGGCCAGCTTCAGCGTCTCGGACACGTTGAGCCCCTCCGTCGCGGCCGTGAGGCTCACCGGGGCGAAGGACAGCTCCGGGAAGCTCCGGGCGAGGTAGTCCGCGTAGGCGTCCGGCTCGGCGGCGTCGGCGGCGAGGTCCCACTTGTTGACCACCAGCAGGACCGGCTTGAACTCGTTGGCGATCTCCCCGGCGAGCTGCTTGTCCACCTGGGAGACGGGCACCGAGGCGTCGATGAGCAGGGCGATCACGTCCGCCCGGCGGATCGACCGCATCGCCCGGTGCAGCGAGTAGAATTCGATGTCGCTGGCGAGGCTCTTGCGTTTGCGCAGCCCGGCGGTGTCGATCAACGTAATGCTCCGCCCGCGGAGTTGGAGGTTGACGTCCACGCTGTCGCGGGTGGTCCCGGGCACCTCGGAGACGATCACCCGCTCTTCCCCCGCCAGGGCGTTGATGAAGGTGCTCTTGCCGGCGTTGCGCTTGCCGACGAGGGCGAGCTTCATCGCCGAGTCCGGCGGCGCCGCGAGGTCTACCCGGGCGGTGATCGCCTCGATGATCTCCTCGATTCCGCGGTTGTGCACGGCCGAGACCTGCACCGGCTCGCCGAACCCGAGGCTGCACAGGTCGCCCATCTCGGCGACGACGTTGGCCTGGTCGACCTTATTGGCCACGAGGACCACCGGCTTGTCCTGGCGGCGGAGTTTGCGGGCGACGTGGTGGTCGAGGGGCAGTACGCCCTCGCGGGCGTCGACGACGAAGAGGATCAGTTCCGCCGCGCGGAGCCCGAAAGCGATCTGGTTCTCCACGTGCTCGGTGAGCTGATCGGCGTCCTCGATGCCCATCCCGCCGGTGTCCACCAGTTCGACGAAGCCCCCGTCGTCGATGGCGACGGGCACGGAGATCCGGTCGCGGGTGACCCCGGGGGTGGGGTCGACGATCGCGATCCGTCGCCGCGCGAGGGAATTGAGCAGCGAACTCTTGCCGACGTTGGGTCGGCCGACGATGGCGACAATCGGTAAAGCCATGGTCGTCGCATGATAGCGGACCGCAACCCGGCGAGCCATGCCGGGTCGGGCGGTGAGCCCAAACAACGAGCCCGCCCCGGATCGGGGGCGGGCTCGGGGACGTCGGTCCGGCGCGCCGGGCGGGCCTACTGCTCGGGTTTGGAACGCAGCCCGACGTTGTGCAGGCCTTCGAACTGGGCGATGTCCAGTACGTAGGCGATATAGGCGAACGCCGCCCGACGGTCTCCGTCGATGCGGAGCTTGGTGTTGGGGTTGCTCGCGTAGGCGTCGCGGAGCCGGCGGTGGAGCGCCTGGCGGGAGATCTCCTCCTGCTCGATGAAGATCTTGCCCTGCCGGTCGACCTGGATCACGATCGTCGGATCGGGGTCCTTCGCGTCGATGGCCGCCCCGAACTCGGGCAGCTCCAGCTCGATCTCCTTGAGTCGCGTCTCGAGCAGGTCCCGCCGCGCCAC
>CAYTQL010000370.1:0-3293 GCA_964439555.1 uncultured Planctomycetaceae bacterium
GATGGCCATGCCACAATACGGACGCGCCCCCGGAAAAAGGGACGTCGCAAAAAAGAGTTGAGTTCAATCGCCCGGCGTCGGATACTCGAAGATAAGCTCGACGGGGCCTGACGGGCCCCGCAGCGGATTTGTCCATACCTTCTGCACCGGCGGGCCGGAAGCGGTCCGCCCGACCGAGACACCACAAGAGGAGCAACGCGAATGGCACGTGTAGTTCAGCGACGCAGCGGGCCGCCCTATCTGCTGATCATCTTCGTCTTCCTCTTCCTGATCGCAACCACTGTCGCGGTCCTGCTGTACGTCCAGAAAAAGGACATCCAGGAAGCCAATGCCGACCTGAAGGACTCGCTGGCCGTTTTGGCGACCCCGGAACAGCGCCGGCACATCGTCCCGCTGGTCAAGCCCCGCCTCGAAGGCAAGGAGACGGTGCTCGACCACCTGTGGCGGAATACGCGGGACTTGACCCAGCGGCTCACCGGCAACCCGGACCTCGCACCTGGTGTGGCGCTGGAGCAGGCCCGGGCGCTGACCGACGAGGCGCTGGCGCCGTATGCGACGACGCTCGAAAAGCAGGTCGCTGGCAAGACCGCCGAGGTCGACGACTGGATGGAAAAAGCCGCTGCCGCCCAGACCAAGCTCGCGACCGCCCAGCAGGAAGTCTCCAAGCTGATCGCCAAGCACAAGGAGCGGTTGACCGGGCTCAATGCGCAGATTTCCGATCTCCGCAGCAAGCTCGACGCCGCGAAGACCGCCGGTACGCAGGCCCTGGCCAGCGAGCAGAAGAACTGGCAGCAGATCCGCTCCGAGTTGGAGAAGGACAAAGCGGTCCTGGCCAACAAGATCGACAAGCTCGAGGTCAAAAAGATCCAGCTCGATACGCAGGTCAGCCAACTCAAGGAGCAGATCCGCAATCTCAAGGGCAAGGGCGACGACGCGATCAAGGTCGCCCAGAAGCCCGACGGAAAGATTCTCCGCGTCGTCGAGGATGAGGACCTGCTGTTCATCAACCGCGGCGCCACCGACGACATCCGCCCCGGGATGACCTTCGCGGTCTACGGGCCGGACGGGATTCCGGCCTCCGGGGACGGCAAGGGCAGCGTGGTGGTGACCAACATCAGCCCGCACGTCAGCGAGTGCCGCGTCCTCGTCGAGTCCAAGGACGACCCGATCGTCGCCGGCAACACCATCGGCAACATCGCCTACGACCAGCTCCAGGAGTACAAGTTCGCGGTCAAGGGCAACTTCGACCTCTACGGCGAAGGCCGGGCCACCGCCCTCGGCGCCGAGGAGATCAAGAACATCATCAATCGCTTCGGCGGCGAGGTGGTCGACGGCATCACCGTCGAGACCGATTTTGTGGTCCTCGGCGAGCAGCCCGCCAAGCCCGCCAAGCCGGCCGAGAACGCCGAGCCCGCCGTCATCGAGGTCTACAACCAGCAGCTAAAGGACTACGAGTCCTTCCGGGCGATGCAGTTGGTGGCCCAGAGCATGAATATCCCCATGCTCAACGCCAACCGTTTCCTCGCCTTCACCGGATACAAGCCTCAGCGGGTCACCTCCGAGTGAGGCACGCAGGCTCTGCACGAAGGCGGCCGTCCCCCCGCGGGTCGGCCGCCTTTTTTTGTCGCCGCCCCCGCAAGCCCCCGGTCGCTACGTCGCACCCTCGCCCCCTCTCCACGTCGCTCCACCGCTTCCCCTCCCCGTCGCGCATAAGCTGAGATGGACCCCTTGATCAGCGGTACTGCATTGACTCCTCCCCGCGATCCGGTAGGGTACTCGCCCGCGAACCCCAACGTCACAGGAGCCAGCCCGTGAAACTGTCTGATCGAATCAACCAGGTCGGCGCCAGCGTCACCATCGGGATCACCGCCAAGGCCAAGCAGATGCAGGCCGAGGGCATCGACGTCGTCAGCTTCGGCGCCGGCGAGCCGGACTTCGACACCCCGGAGTTCATCAAGGCCGCCGCCGTCGAGGCCCTTGAAGCCGACGACACCAAGTACACCCCCCGTAGCGCGGTCAAGCTCCGGGGGGCCATCGCCGACAAGCTCCGCAAGGAGAACGCCCTGGACTACGCCGCCGACCAGGTCCTGGTGACCTTCGGCGGCAAGCACGCGCTGTATGAACTGATGCAGATCCTGCTCAACCCCGGCGACAAGGCGCTGATCCCCGCGCCCTACTGGGTCAGCTACCCCGAGCAGGTCAAGCTGGCCGGGGGCGAGCCGGTCTTCCTCCACGCCGGGCGGGACCAGGGCTTCAAGATCACCCCCCAGCAGGTGCTCGACCACGCCGACGAGGCGAAGCTGCTGATCCTCAATTCCCCGTCCAACCCCACCGGCGTCGCCTACACGCCGGAGGAGCTCAAGGCCGTCGCCGAGGCGGTCCTCCAGACCGATCTGCTGGTCATCAGCGACGAGATCTACGAGAACCTCATCTACGGCGACACAACGTTCGTTTCCTTCGCGACGCTGGACGACCGCCTGCCCGAGCGGACCGTGACGGTCAACGGTCTGGCCAAAAGCTTCTCCATGACCGGGTGGCGCCTCGGCTGGGCCGCCGGTCCCGAGGAGATCATCGGCGGGATGAAGCGCCTGATGTCCCACGAGACGACCAACCCGGTGAGCTTCGCCCAGGCCGGCGCCCTCGCCGCCTATACCGACCCGCGCGCCGCCGACGCCATCGAGGAGATGCGCCGCGCCTTCGAGAAGCGCGGGACCCACATGGCCGAGCGGCTCAACGCCATTGACGGCGTGGAGTGCCTTCCCCCGGCCGGGGCGTTCTACTGCTTCGCGGACTTCAGCGCCCACTACGGGCGCATGCTCGGGTCCACGGAAGTCACCGATTCGGTGAGCTTCGCCAACGCCTGCCTGGAAGAAGCGAAGGTCGCCCTGGTCCCCGGCGGCGCCTTCGGCGAAGACGCCTGCGCCCGTCTGAGCTTCGCGACCGGCCTGGCGCAGATCGACGAAGGCCTCGACCGCATCGCCAGGCTGCTGGGCTAGGAACGGCGATTCGTCGCCGCGGCGCCCGTCACTCCGAGACGCGGGTGATGTCCGCGCCGACGGCGCGAAGCTTGGTTTCGATCTGCTCGTACCCGCGGTCGATGTGGTACACGCGCGCGACGGTCGTGGTTCCGCGGGCGACCAGCCCGGCCAGGACCAGCGCCGCCGAGGCCCGCAGGTCCGACGCCATCACCGGCGCGCCGATGAGCTTCTTGACGCCCGTAACGATCGCCGTCGGGCCTTCCTTGCGGATGTCGGCGCCCATGCGGAGCAGCTCGAGGACGTGCATGAAGCGGT
>CAYTQL010000371.1:0-3293 GCA_964439555.1 uncultured Planctomycetaceae bacterium
AGCCGCCGACGAGAGCCGCGAGCAGCGCGCCGGAAAGTACCTCACCTTCGGCCTGGCCGAGGAAGAGTACGGGCTGGAGATCCTCAAGGTCCGCGAGATCATCGGGATGATGCCCGTCACGGCGGTGCCCCGCACGCCCGCGCACGTCAAGGGCGTGATCAACCTCCGCGGGAAGGTGATTCCCGTGGTGGACCTCCGCCTCAAGTTCGAGATGCCCGAGGCCGAGTACACCGAGCAGACCTGCATCATCGTCGTCGAGGTCGGAAGCATCGAGATGGGCATCATCGTCGACGAGGTCTCGGAGGTGCTCGACATCGCCGCCGACCAGATCGAGGACGCCCCCTCCTTCGGCGCCGGCATCCGGACCGACTTCATCCTGGGCATGGGCAAGGCCGGCGACTCGGTCAAGATCCTCCTGCGCATCGAGCAGGTGCTCCGCGGAGACGAGGCCGAGCTCGAAAATCTCGCCGGCGCGGCGTCCGACCCCGAGTAGGTCCGCCGTCGTTCACTTTCCACTGTTCGGGCTCCGCGGCGCTGCGCCGCGGAGCGCGGCGAGGTATCCGCCATGCCCGAGGTTCTCGGAGCCTGCCAACTCTCCGACGAGCAGTTCGCCCGCATCAGCCGCCTGGTCAAGGACCTGGCGGGCATCAATCTTCACGACGGGAAGAAGGAGCTGGTCAAGGCGCGCCTGAACAAACGCCTCCGGGCACTCGGGCTGGCGTGCTTCGATGAGTACATCGACCGCGTCCGGGACGACGCCTCCGGCGCCGAGCTGACCGCGATGCTCGACGCCCTCTCGACCAACCTCACCAGTTTCTTCCGCGAGGCGGACCACTTCCGCCACCTCGGCGGGACCGTGCTTCCGCGCCTCGCCGAGCGCGGGCAGCGCCGGTTGCGGATCTGGTCGGCGGGGTGCAGCAGCGGCGAGGAGCCCTACTCCATCGCCATCACCGTCCGCGAGGTCCTCGGCGACCTGTCCGGCTGGGACGCGGCCATCCTGGCGACGGACCTGTCCACCCGCGTGCTCGCCAACGCCCGCGAGGGCGTGTACGACGCCCGCCGGGTCGCCCCGGTCGAGCCGCGGCAGCGACAGCGCTACTTCAGCCTCGCCGCCTCCCGCCCGGAGAAGCGCTACCGCGTCGCGCCGACGCTGCGGCGCCTGGTGCACTTCGTCCGGCTGAACCTGATGGACGCCTGGCCGATGCGCGGGCCCTTCGACGTGATCTTCTGCCGCAATGTGATGATCTACTTCGAGAAGCCCACCCAGGCCGACATCGTCACCCGCTTCGCCCGCCTGCTGAGCCCCGGCGGGGCGCTGTTCATCGGGCACTCCGAGTCGCTCACCGGCATCCGGCACAACTTCCGCTACGTCCGCCCCACCGTCTACGAGAAGCCATGAGCCCCGTCGCCGCCGCCAAACAGATCGTCGGCGTCGCCGACATGAGGATCTCCGACGGCGGAGGCGTCGTGCTCGTCACCCATGCACTGGGAAGCTGCCTCGGGCTCACCGCCTACGACGAGACCTCCCGGGTCGGCGGGCTGCTGCACGTGATGCTGCCCAGCTCGCGGATCAACCCGGACAAGGCGAAGGTCAACCCCTTCATGTTCGTCGACACCGGGGTCCCCGCCTTCTTCCGCGCGATCTACGCGGCCGGGGGGGTCAAACGCCGGCTCCGCGTCAGCGTCGCCGGGGGGGCGAACGTGCACCGCAGCGAGAACGACCGGTTCGCCATCGGAAAACGAAACTACCTGACCCTGAAGAAGATGCTCTGGAAGAACGGCGTGCTCATCAACGCCGAGGACGTCGGCGGCGCCCACGCCCGCACGATGTACCTCGCGATCGACACCGGGCGCGTCTGGGTAAGCACCGCCGGAAGAGAGACGCAGCTATGACCACCGATCCGCGAACGCAACAGACCTCCTGGGCCCGTCGGTTCGTCGACCGGACCCGCCGCAGCGGCGCCCTGCCCCCGACGCCCCTGAACGTGCTGGTGGTGGACGACTCGGCCGTGGTGCGAACCATGATTGTCCGCACGCTGAAGCTCACCGAGCTTCCGATCGGGCAGGTCCACCAGGCCTCCAACGGGCGGGACGGGCTGGACCTGCTGGAGAAGCACTGGGTGGACCTCGTCCTGGTCGACATCAACATGCCGGTGATGAACGGCGAGGAGATGATCGACCGCATCCGCGAGCAGGAGGTCTACCGCGACCTGCCGCTCGTGGTGGTGAGCACCGAGGGCAGCAAGACCCGCATCGACCGCCTGATCAACAAGGGCGTGCGGTTCGTCCACAAGCCCTTCATGCCCGAGACCATCCGCGAAGTGATCCTCGAAGTAGTGGAGAGCAACCATGAGCAGCGCACATGAGCAGACCCTCCGCGGCGTCGCGGAGCAGACCTTCGAAGCCCTCGCCTTTCTGTTCCCCCTCGGACCGGACGAAGAGGGTTCGGCGCCCCCCCAGGCCGATCCTTCGCCCGGGGCGGGCGAAACCTGCCTCGTCCGCGTCGGCTTCGACGGACCCTTCCACGGGAGCCTCGAAGTGGAGCTCGGCGAGGAGATGCTCAAGACCGTGACGGTGAATATGCTGGGCTTCGAGGAGGGCGACGCGCCCGACCCGGCGACGCAACGCGACGCCCTGTGCGAGCTGGCGAACGTGATCTGCGGGAACCTGCTGCCGGAGATCGGCGGCGCCGAGGCGGTCTTCGACGTCGAGGCCCCGCAGATCGTAGCGTCCCCGGCGTGCGACGCCGACGCCGAGGTCACACTGGCGACGGACGAAGGTCCGGCCGTGGTGCGACTGCACCTCGACGCGCCCGTCCCCGCCGGGAAATAGCAGCCGCGCGAGACCGGAAAGGACACCGCATGATCAAGGTGCTCATCGTAGACGATTCCGCGGTGGTCCGGCAGGTCCTCTCGACGGAGCTGTCCAAGGTCCCGG
Organism: uncultured Planctomycetaceae bacterium; assembly: GCA_964439555.1. Classification (GTDB taxonomy): domain Bacteria; phylum Planctomycetota; class Phycisphaerae; order SM23-33; family SM23-33; genus CAYTQL01. Next base: position 2,938 of record CAYTQL010000371.1, read on the forward strand.
AAATCCAGGTCGTCGGGACCGCGGTGGACCCCTACGTCGCGCGGGACAAGATCATCCAGCTCGAGCCGGACGTACTGACCCTCGACGTCGAGATGCCCCGGATGGACGGGCTGACCTTCCTCTCCAAGCTGATGACCCACCGCCCGATGCCGGTGGTCGTCGTCAGCTCCATGACCCCGGCCGGATCGGACAACGCCATGCGCGCCCTGGAACTCGGCGCGGTGGACGTGGTCGCCAAGCCGGGCAGCGCCTACTCGGTGGCGGAAATCGCGCGGATGCTGGTGGACCGCATCCGGGCGGCCGCCAAGGCGCGCTACCGTCGCTACGCCACGATGCGCGCTTCGGAGGCCCCGCCG
>CAYTQL010000372.1:0-3257 GCA_964439555.1 uncultured Planctomycetaceae bacterium
CGCTGAGCAACGCCCACGGGCGCCTCCCGCCGGCGACCGGGAACAAGTCGGAGCTCTCGGTCGGCTACTGCACGCTCTACGGCGACATGGTCGGCGGGCTGGCGCCGATCGGCGACCTGCTCAAGATGCAGGTCTACGCCCTCGCCGAGCAGATCAACCGCGAGGCGGACGGGCCCTGCATTCCCGAGAGCACGCTGAGAAAGCCCCCCTCGGCGGAGCTGAAACCCGGGCAGGTCGACCAGGACAAGCTCCCCGCCTACGACCTGCTCGATGAGATTCTCGAGCGTTACATCGAGCAGGACCAGACCGCCGAGGAGATCATCGCCGCCGGGATCGACGCCGACGTGGTCCGCCGCGTCGCGGCGATGGTCGACGCCGCCGAGTACAAGCGCAAGCAGGCCGCCCCGGTGCTGAAGGTGACCCCTCGGGCCTTCGGGAGCGGGCGGCGGATGCCCATCGCCCAGAAGTACGTGCCCACGCAAGGAGACGCGATTGAATTTCCGGTGCGGTAGCTGCGGGCAGATTTTCCGGGTCGACGCCCCGACCCCGGAGGCGGTCTGCCCCCGCTGCGAGCACACGATCGACCTGGGCTCCCTGGAGCAGGGACCCGAGGCGATCAACCTCGACGAGGCGCTCCGCGAGCAGGGCTTCCTGGAGCAGGCCCGCGCGGCGCTTCGGCATCTGCCGAAGGTGCACGTCAAGTGCGGCGGGTGCGGGAAGGAGCTGGACCTCGTTCCCCGCTACGCCGGAGAGCGAATCCGCTGCCCGGGTTGCGCAGCGCCCATCGACGTCCCGGAGATGCCCTCCGAGAGCTTCGAGGTCCCGGAACTGGGCGAGGAGCTCGGCGAGGCGCTCCCGCCCGGCGACGCCGAGCCCGCCGACGAGACGCCGCCCGAGCCGGTCGTCCCGGACGTCGCCGCCGAGGGGGTCGCGGCGCTCGAGAACATCCGCGTGATCTGCGGGAACTGCTCCAAGCGCCTCAGCGTGGCGCCCGAACTCGCCGGGCAGGTGGGCCTTTGCCCGGCCTGCGGGAAACCCATCCGCATCCCCTACCCGCAGGTGGAGGAGGACTTCCGGCTCGACCAGCTCGCCCAGGAGCACGAGTCGGTGCTGGATCTGGACATCGCGGAGCTCTCGCGCAAACGCTTCGAGGCCCGCACGCGCGCCGCCCACGAGCCCGACGCCCTGGAGCAGCTCGGGCTCGCCCGATGGCGGAAGCCGGTTCTCTGGGCGCTGGCGGGGGCGGCGGCGTTGTTGCTGGCTGCGGCGGTGGTGATCTTCTGGCCGGCTGGCGGGACGCCGGATGAGCCGGAGGCTCCCGACGCGCCGGGCGACGGCGCCACGGCGGCGGTGGTGCCCCCGACGCCGACGCTAAAGCCCGAAACCCGCCCCGAGCCGGTCAAGATGCCCCCGGCACTGTTCGTTCCGGGCATCCGGGCGACGCTCCTGCTGGGACCGGGATACCGTGCGGCCGGGCCGGAGTCGGTCTACTGGCGCGTGCGGCTGCGCCTCGTGGCGGGAGACGAGCCGGTCCGGTTCAACGCGTGGGGTCCGGGTGTGGCCCTCGAGGCGGGGGGCAAGGCCTACCCTGCCCTCGGCATCGCGCCGCGCGGCGGAACGTTGCCGCCCGAACCGCTGCAACGGATTGTCGGTCTGAAGCCCGGACAGAAAATCACGCTGGATCTGCTCTTTCTCGCCCCGGCCGGGCTCGGCGAAAGCACGCTGCGGATCGCGGGGCTGCCCGAATACGACCTCGACCCGCTCCGCGCGTCGGGCGACGCCGAGCCCGCGAAACTTGCGGGCGCCTGGACCGAGGCGCCGCCGCGGAACCTCCGCCCGATGCTGCGGAACCCCGTCATGGCCGCGATCCAGCAGGCCGTGGGCAACCGACTGATCACCCGCGCCGGCGAGCAGGCCTTCGACGTGGAGCTGCCCGAGGCGAAGGTTTCCGGGCGGGCCCGCCCGCTGGGCGACGGACTTTACGCGGCCGTGCTCGAACGCGGCGACAACGTCCTCGACGCCAAGCTCCGCCTGTTCAACGGCGGGACGGAGCTGCTGCTCTACCTCAGCGACCGTCCGTTCCACCAGCTCCGGTTCGAACGGGCCGAGACGTCCGCGAGCACCGCCCCCCGCTGAGTTCCCCGACGTTCCCCCGAGTTCCCGGAGCCTGCATGCCCAGGAAGTTCAAGTTCATCGGCTGCGAGATCATCTACCGCGAGGCGTGCCTCCTGGCCGCCCGGAGCCCGGACCGCGTGGACGTGGAGTTCCTCCGCAAGGGCCTCCACGACCTCGAGACCGCCGACATGGTCGCGAAGGTCCAGGAGACCGTCGACGCGGTCGATCCGGACGAGTACGAAGCGATCCTGCTGGGCTACGCCCGATGCAACGACGGGCTGGTCGGCGTGCAGGCGCGGGAGATTCCGCTGGTGATCCCGCGGGCCCACGACTGCATCACGCTGTTCTTCGGCTCGCGCAACGCCTACCGCGCCTACCACGACGCCCACCCGGGGACGTACTTCCTGACCACGGGCTGGTCCGAGCGGAACCTCGGCGAAGGCGCCGAGGACCGTTCCATGCCCGCCTACGGGCGCTCGGGGGTCATGGCGCGGCTGGGGTTGACCGACTCCTACGAGGAACTGGTCGCCAAGTACGGGTGCGAGAACGCCGAGTACATCATCGAATCGGTGGGCGGCTGGGAGAAGGCGTACACCGACCTGCTCTACATCGAGATGGGCGTCTGCGACGAGGCGCCCTTCATCGAGCAGGCCCGCGAGCGGGCGGCCGAAAAGGGCTGGACCTTCTCCCGCCGCGAGGGCGACTGGTCGCTGCTGGAGCGCCTCTTCGCCGGCGACTGGGACGAGGATTTCGTGATCGTCCCCCCCGGCGGCGTCATCGAAGCGCGCAACGATAAGCGGGTCCTCGGGGTCAAGCCGCGGCCGTGACATGGATCGCAGTCCGCCGCAGGCGAGCGAGCACCAGCCACGCCCCCCTCCGCGAATGCGAAATTCGCACCGGAAGCTCCAGATGGGCCCCGGAAGCGCCGATACGCCATACGTGTCGGGTTCGGGGAGAATCCGGCGGGAGAGACGTCCGGGAGTTGGGACGATGGTCGAGCACAGCAATTGCGTTGCCGCGGCGGCGCAGGAGATTCTTCAGTCGGCGTGCGGACTGCGCGTCGAGCCGCCGCGCGACGTGCAGGGCGTCACCGGGGACATCGCCGCGAGCATCGACCTGGTCGCCGAGAACGGCTGGCGGGT
>CAYTQL010000373.1:0-3242 GCA_964439555.1 uncultured Planctomycetaceae bacterium
AGTCATGCTGCGCGGCGCGGGCAAGTGCGGCATCGGCGAGGACTTGCGCCTCGTGGGAACCGAGGCGTCTCTGCGGTTGGTCTCCCGGGAGGGCGCCGGTCACTGGCGCGTCCGTCCGACGCCGCCGGCGGAGGCGTCCGAGCTGCTCGAACAGGTCGGTCGCACGCCGCTGCCGCCGTACATCCGCCGGAGCGGTGAGGACCCCGACGCCCCGGACCGCCGGCGGTACCAGACGATCTACGCCGACCGCCCGGGCGCCGTGGCCGCTCCCACCGCCGGGCTGCATTTCACCCCGGAGGTGATGGACCGCCTCGCGGTCAGGGGCGTGGAACAGGCGCGCGTGACGCTGCACGTGGGGCCCGGAACTTTCGCCCCGGTGAAGGTCGAGGACCTCGCCGATCACGAAATGCACGCGGAATGGTACGAGCTGTCCGCCCCCGCGGCCGAGGCGATCAACACCGCCCTCGACGCCGGGCGGCGCGTCGTGGCCGTGGGAACCACCTCCGTCCGCGTGCTGGAGACCGCCGCGGGCGCGGGGCTTCCGCTCGAACCCGGCGCGGGCTGGACGCGCTGCTTTCTCTACCCCCCGGCGCCGTTCCGCGTCGTCGGGGGGCTGGTGACCAACTTCCACCTCCCCCGAAGCACGTTGCTGATGCTCGTGGCCTCGTTCTGCTCCCCCGGCGGCGCCGACGGCGTGGAGACCGTCCTGGCGGCGTATCGCGACGCCGTGGACCGGCAGTACCGCTTCTACTCGTACGGGGACGCGATGCTGATCGTTTGACGACGGCGGACGGGTAAGCTCGCCGGTTCGCCGATGTGCCTCTCCGGCGCGCCGCGGTCGTTGCGGGTCAGCGCGTCAGGAAACCCGCGGTCGCCCGATCGCGTCGAAGACCTTCAGGGCGTCGGTCACCGGCCCGGCGTCGTGGACGCGGAAGATCGCGGCGCCGCCGGCGCGGGCGGCGAGGCAGGCGGCGAGGGTGCCGCCGAGCCGCTCGGCGGGGACCTCCCGGCCGGTGAGTTCGCCGAGGAACCGCTTGCGCGAGGGGCCCACAAGCACGGGAAAGCCCAGTTCCGTCAGCGAATCGACGTGCCCGAGCAGGCGGAGGTTGTGCTCGAGGCGCTTCCCGAACCCGATGCCGGGGTCCAGGACGAGCCGGTCGCGCGGCACCCCGGCCGTCTCGGCCTCGCCGGCGCGGGCGCAGAGGAAGTCGCGCACTTCGGCGACCACGTCGCCGTATTGCGGGTCGGCCTGCATCGTCCTGGGCTCGCCGAGCATGTGCATGAGCACCAGCGCTGCGCCCCGCTCGGCGACCAGGGGCAGCAGGTCCGGGTCGTCCCGCCCGGCGGAGACGTCGTTGACGATCGCGACTCCCGCATCCAGAGCGGACTCGGCCACGGCCGCACGGGTGGTGTCGATGCTCACCGGGACGCCCAGTTCGACCACGGCCGGGAGAATCGTGCGGAGGCGGGCGATCTGCCCATCCGCCGGAACCCGCTCGGAGCCCGGACGGGTGGACTCGGCCCCGATGTCGAGCGCGTCGGCGCCGTCGCGGACCAGCCGGCGGGCTTGCTCGACCGCCTCGGCGGGGTCCAGGAACGCTCCGCCGTCGGAGAAGCTGTCCGGCGTGACGTTGACGATGCCCATCACCACCGCCCGGCCGGTGCGGGAGGACGCCAGGATGTCATCGGTGCTCAGGGGCATGGGCGGTGCGTATCCGGCCGCGAAGAGACGATGAAACCGCCGGGCGGCGCAGCGCCCGCGGGGCTCGCTCAGCGATGCGCCTCGAGCGCCTCGGGCAACGGCTCGACGAACGCGCGGATCTCGTCGCGGACGCCGCGGTAGCCGTCGAGTTTCGCCTCGGCGTCATCGACCTCCTCGGCGAGTTTGGGCGGGTCGGGGAAGCTCTTGTGCACGACCTTGGCGTTGCCCGGGAAGACCGGGCAGGTTTCGGCGGCGTACTCGCAGACGGTGACGACGTAGTCCAGCGGGACGTTCTCGAACTCGCGGATGTTCTGGGACGCCTGGGCGGAGATGTCCACGCCCGCCTCGGACATGACCTTCACGGCGTTGGGGTTGAGCCCGTGGGTTTCGATCCCGGCCGAGCAGGGCTCCAGCACATCGCTCTTGAGGTGGCGGGCCCACCCCTCGGCCACCTGGGACCGACAGGAATTGCCCGTGCACAGGGACAGGATGCGCCTCTTGCCGGACTCGCTCACCGGGCGTTTCTTTCAGGAAATGAGGCTCTTGACGTCGTCGATCGGCGGGACCTTGCCGACGACCTTGACGTCGCCGTCGACCGCCAGGGCGGGGGTGATCATCACGCCCATGCCCTGGATTTTCTCCATGTCGGTGATCTTGTCGATCTCGTACTCGAGGCCCAGTTCGAGGGCGCCCTGCTCGGCTACGTCGGTGAGCTGCTGACAGCGCGGGCACCCCGCGCCGAGAACCTGGATTTTCTTCATGCGGCTACTCCTTCGGTTTGCGTGTGAATCGCTCGTCGGCGACGCGGCGGTCGGTCGCCTCGGCCAGCCAGCCGACCCGCTCGACGTCATAGGCGTCGAAGTCCGGCACGTACGGCTTGATGTCCAGCAGCGGCGAGCCGTCGACCATGTCCACGTCCGCCAGGTGCAGCGTCCGCCCCTCGACGCCCAGCAGTCGCACGCACGAGAGCCCGATGGGGTTCGGTCGCGTCGGCGCCCGCGTGGCGAAGAGCCCGCGGGTGTGGGTGTCCATGAACGGCGTGACCTCCATGCGGGCCTCCGGGGCCCGGTGAAACCAGTACAGCAGCCAGACGCGGTCGAACCCGTCGAGGTCGCGGAGCCCGGGGGCGAAGGGTTCGAACACCTCGACCGAGCCCTCGTCGCCCTCGGAGCGCCGCGGCTGGATCGGCGTCCCCGGCGGTGCGGCGTGCGGCGTCCGGATCACGCCGATCGGGCGGAGCGTCAGCGTGGGCGGGTTGCCGGTCATGCCTGCCCGAGCCGGCGTTCGATCTCCCGGCGGACGGCGGCGGTTTCGGCGTCGGTCGCGCCGCCGCTGCGCGCGTAGTAGAGGACGTTCGTCTTGTCGGTCATCGGCTCATCTTCCGATCGCGGGGAGTGGACCATCCTAGCCAACGATCGCCCCGAAGACCATACCGGAAATCGTGGCCATCACCACCACCAGCGCGATGAACACCATCGTCCGCCGCGTGCCCATCACCGAGCGGATCACCAGCATGTTCGGCAGCGACAGCGCCGGGCCC
>CAYTQL010000374.1:0-215 GCA_964439555.1 uncultured Planctomycetaceae bacterium
GGCACATGACGGCGGCGTCGCGGGGGCGGTTGTTCCAGTCGATCTTCCACTTCGGCGGGAAGGCGAGCTTGTTGAACAGGACCGCGTTGCGCCCGCGGGCGAGGAACAGCAGGGCGTAGGAGGTGCTCACCAGTTCCCCGCGCTTTCCGCCCTTGAAGGCCCCGTCGTCGTCCTGGCGGCGGAGCAGGGCGGTCGCACCCATCTTGTACCAGTCG
>CAYTQL010000374.1:225-3239 GCA_964439555.1 uncultured Planctomycetaceae bacterium
TCGGCTTTGCCGAAATACTTGTATCCGCTGGCCAGCCCGACCCGCTCGACGCCGTAAAGGTAGTAGTACAGGTCGCCGTGGCCCATGGAAATGCCGCCCTTGAGCGACTTGGGGAAGTTCTTGTCGAACCACCCCAGGGCGGCTTCGATCTGCTTGACCTGCCGCATCCGGCAGCTCTCGAACCCGCTGCGCGAGAGGTTCTCGAAGCAGACGAACAGGCTCGGAAGCCCGGCCGCGGCCATGGTGGCGGAGGTCTTCTGATCCTTCCTGGAGCCCTTGTAGGACCACCCGCCGTCGGAGTTCTGGGACTCGATCCAGTGCTTGTAGACCAGCTTCCAGTAGGCGTCGGGGACCTCGATGCCGCCCATCGCCGCCGCCCAGACCCCCAGAAGCCCGTACTGGGAGTTGGAGTTGTCGCCGGAGCTGTTGCGCAGCCCCTCGGCGTCGTAGTTGTAGCTGCCGTCCCGGGTGGACATCCAGAGCTGCCGGGCGTCGTTCCAGAGCTGCCGGTGGTACTTGTTCTTGGTCTCCTTGTTCGCCGCCAGCCAGCAGTTGGCGCGGAGCCCGAGCGAGTAGGTCTTCGTGCACTCCTGGGAGGCGAGGAACTGAAGCGCCTTGGCGAGTTCCGGCTTCTGCGGGTTTACCCCCGCTTCCAAAAGGGCGTAGGTCACCAGGGCGGTTTCCCCGAGGGGGTACTTGCCCTTGAACTTCTGCGCGAAGCTTCCGGTCGCCGCGTCCTGCTGGGACAGGAGATACTTGATCGCCTTGTCCATCCCCTCGGCGACCGTCTTGTCCGAGTATTCGACGTTCGGGTTCACGACCTTGCCGAGCTTCCCCCCGAACAGGGGGGAAACGCAGAGCAGCAAGATCAACGCGGGGAGGGCAATTCGTCTGGGCATAAGGTAGGTCTCCACCTGCTGCGGACGCACACTGCCTGGCTATGAACTCGGCCTCCCTGCCGAACATCACCAAGTCCTTATACCACCTGTAGACACATTTCACAAGCACGAGACAGGCGAAAAATTGAGCGTCGCTGTCCATGAATGCGCCGCGCGACGCTCGCGGGGAAAAAACTCCCTCCACACGGCGCCCCGCGAATGCTATTTTACGCCCGGGAGGTGTCTTATGAATCGCAGGAACGTCTTCGTGAATCTCGCGGTCTCTCTCGGGGCGGTGCTGCTGATCTCCGGGTCCGGGCAGAGCGATTACAAGCCCGGCGAGGTCGCCAAGGGCGCCTCGTTCAAGACCCTCGAGGGGTACGAGCTGACCCTCGGCGAGATGGAAACCCGCTCCGAGGTGGACCTCGCCGACGAGCGGAAGAGCGAGTACAGCGTCGAACTGATCGGCACGATCAAGGCGCCCGAGAAGGTCGACGCCGTCGGCGTGCTGGAGGAGTTCCGCGTCAAGTCGGTCTACGACAACGACAAGAAGGACCTCTTCGGCCGGCGTCGACAGGCCCCGCGCTACAGCGACGACTACAACGCCTTCCACGACCGCATCGCCCCCGTGGAGGTCGAGAAGACCGAGATCGTCCGCGACGCCTGGACCATCCAGCGGATGGAGCTGGCCACCCAGGTGATCCTCGCCGAGAAACGCAGCGAGCACGTTCTCCCGGCCGTGGTGATGGAGGACTACAAACAGATCGCCCCCGGGCTCAAGGTCCGCATCACCAGCCTGCGGATGTCGGACGACCGGAAGCTCACGGTCCGCGGGAGCTACAAGCGGATCGCCGAAGGTCCGCACAAGCCCTTCGTCGAGGCGCTCTACTGCCTCAACGACGACAAGGAGGTCCTCGGCGGCGGGCGGTGGACCAAGGGCGACCCGACCGGCAGCAGCGGCTCGCTGACCTGGTCGTTCCAACTCCGAAGGCGGCAGGTGCACCGCGACATCCGCGTCGTCATGGTCACCGAGTGCGAAACCCAGGAGCTGCGCTTCAACCTCAAGGACATCTTCCAGAGGTAAGGGAGCGACCGAACGGCGCGCCGAGGTCGTGCCGGAGCGACCGGCGCCCGGAGGATCATCCCGTCGTCGGCGCCGCCTCGTCGCCGCGCGGTTCGCCTTACGCCGACTCGGAGATGCGCACGTCCGACCCGAACCGCTTGAGGTGCTCGACCTGCTGGGCGGGCATCGTCGCCTCGATGACCGCGGTGGCGTCCTGGAAGCTCTGGTCCTCGACGTTCGCGTGCTGGGCGATGAATTGCATCAGCCGCCCGTTGCCGCAGTTCGCCTCGATCGTCAGGCGCACCGACGCCCCCTCGGCGCGTTCGGCGACCTCCTCGGCCAGTTCGACGGCGCCGGCGCCCATCGAGGCCGAGAGGAACATCGCCTCCGGGTACCACTGCCCGAGCATCGTCCGGACGGTGGGGTCGGCGATGCGGTCGGTCTTATTGAGCACCAGCAGGCGGGGGTTGTCGGTGCAGCCCAGCTCGCCGAGGACCTTGTCCACCGCCTCGACGTGATCCCGCACGCGCGGGTGCGAGGCGTCGGCGACGTGAATCAGCAGGTCCGCCCAGATCGCCTCCTCCAGCGTCGCCCGAAAGCTGGCGACGAGGTGGTGGGGCAGGTCGCGGACGAACCCGACCGTGTCGCTGAGCAGGACCGTCTGCCCGCCGGGCAGGTCCCAGCGGCGGGTCTTGGTGTCCAAGGTGGCGAAGAGTTGATCGGCCACCAGCGTCCCCGCCCCGGTCAGCAGGTTCATCAGCGTGCTCTTGCCCGCGTTGGTGTACCCCACGAGGCAGACGGTGAAGACGTCGTCGCGGCTGCGGACCTGGCGGACCTTCCGCTTGTCGATCGCGGCGAGTTTGCGCTTGAGCTGGCTCTGGCGCTTCTGGACGAGGCGGCGGTCGGTCTCGATCTGTTTCTCGCCGGGACCGCGCGTCCCGATGCCCCCGACCGCCGCGGCCGCGGTGCTCGCCCCGCCGGCGACGCGGTGGAGGTGCGTCCACATGTGCCGAAGCCGCGGATAGGTGTACTCGAGCTGCGCCAGCTCCACCTGGAGGCGGCTCTCGGCGGTG
>CAYTQL010000375.1:0-3237 GCA_964439555.1 uncultured Planctomycetaceae bacterium
CGAGGACGCCCTGCACGCCTGCCGGGCGGCCGTCGAGGAAGGCATTCTGCCTGGCGGCGGAACCGCCGTACTCCGGGCGCTGGCGGCGCTGGACAAGGTCCGGGCGACCGGCGACGAGAAGGTCGGCGTGGACATCGTCCGCCGGGCCCTCTCCGCCCCGATCAAGCAGATCGCCACGAACTCCGGGCTCGAAGGCGCCATCGTCTGCGAGAAGGTCACCGGGGCCGATGACGACAGCTTCGGGTACAACGCCCTGACCGGGAAGTTCACTGACCTGGTCAAGGACGGCGTGATCGTCCCGACGAAGGTCGAGCGGACCGCGTTGCAGAACGCGGCCTCCGTGGCCGGGCTGTTGCTGACGACCGACGCGGTGGTCAGCGAACTGCCGGAGAAGAAGTCCTCCGGCGGCGCCGGCGGCGGTATGGAAGACATGTACTAGGCGGGCGAAGGTCGGCGGCGTCGAGCCCCGGCCGGCGTCCCCGAACGAGCCACGGGCGGCGGAAGCGCAACCAGCGCCTCCGCCGCCTGTTCTCATGCGCGGCGTGCAGAAATGCTCAGCCGCCGGTCTAGCGCGTGCGCCGCCGCAGCAGCAGGCCCGCCCCGACGCCCAGCAGCGCCAGCGTGCCGGGCTCCGGGGTGAACGCGACATTGTCCAGCGACATGTCGATTTCGACAGTGTACTGGAAGGGCAGGTCGGTTTCGTTGTCCAGGAGGAAGTCCGGCCAGGCGGCCACGTCCACGCCGAAGGTCACCGGTTTGCTGAGGTCCAGCCTGTCGAGCGAGAGGGTTCTGCGGGTCAGTGACGGTCCGAAGTCGTCGGTGTACCGGTGGTCGGGGTCGCCCCCGCCGCCGCCGAGGTACAGGTCGTCTCCGTTGCTGTCGACGCCCCAGACCGAGACGTTCACGGAGGCCCCGGGAGCGCCGGTGATCGCCGCGCTTCGGATGAAATCCAGTGCGATATCGTACTCGAGCGTGTCCATCCCGGCCGGCACCGTCAGCGTCTGGCTCTCGGTGATTCCGCCGTCCCAGGAGTCGCCGGCATCCAGCCCCTGCCCGACCAGCACGGTGGCGCCCAGCAGCGGCACCGAGTCCACCGGGACCCACGCCGGGCTGCCTCCGGAGGTGTCCAGTTGGAAGGTCGTCTGCGCGTGCACCTCCAGGACGCCGGCGTTGACGGCGGCGCTGCCCAGCGTCGGATCGCCGGCGTTGACCAGCTCGATCTGCCAGCCGGCCAGGCCGTTCTCGAAGTCCCCGTTTTGCAGACCCCCCGCTGCGAAGGAGCTCGCCAGCCCCAGCGCAGCGACCATCAGGTACGTCCGTGTCATGTTGGTCATCGTGATTCCCTCGTTGGTCTCCGCACACTGCGGAGAAGCCCTCGCGTCGCGGGCACAGACCGCCGCCCGCCTGGCGGGAGCCGGGCGCATCTGTCCTCCGAGGGGATTCACCCCAAAACGGCGATGAGCATCGCCTGAGTCGATTATACCGTCCGGCCCGGGTGCGGCAAGAGTCTTCCTGCGATGTCGCCGTCCCGCGTCGCGGCGCAGACCGTCCCGCGAGCCGGAAGCCACCTCCCGCCGCTTCCGGTCCGATTGATCGGCCCGGGTCGCTCGGGTAGCATTGACCGCGTGCAGCGTCATACGCGTCATTCCCTGGCCGCGGCGGGGCTTGCCCTGCTGGCGGCGTTGACCGGCGGTTGCGAGCTGCCCGGGTCTGCACCCGAGCCCCCGGAGGCGGACCGCCCGCCGCTGATGCCCGGCGTCGACCGGCGAGCCTCGGACGATGAGCCCCGCCGGATGGCCCTGATCGTCCGCGTGCGGATGTACAGCATCGAGGTGCCGGTGGGCACGGCCAGCGGGTCGGAGGACCTCTGTAGCTACCTGAACGAGGAGCCCATCGCCGCGGCGCGCAGCGGCGTGCTGGGGCGCAACGGGCTTCGGGCGGGACTCGGGCGCGAGGGAAGCTGGGCCGACGTGGAGCGGATCCTTCAGCGGATGACCGGGCGGACGCTGCGCCAGACCAAGGCCTTCACGCCCCCGCACGCGCCGGTGCCGATCGCCCTGAAGGAGCGGGTCGGGCGGCAGACCATCTTCGTCTCTCGCGCGAACCGGACGCTCACCGGGGCCGACTACCCGCCCTGCGACAATGTCCTGATCGTTCTGCCCGCCCTGGACCAGAGCAATCCGAACATCGTGCACACCACCGTCCGCCCGGTGCTGCGGACCGTCCGCCGCAAGCCGCGCTTCGTCCGCGGGAGCAGGGGAATCACCATGGCGTCCAAGCCGGAGTACTTCGACTTCCCCTCCCTGCGGATGCAGATGCCGATCGCCCGCGGCGAGTTCCTGGTGATCGGTCCGGGCCCGGCGGTGCAGCGTCCCACGAGCATGGGGCATCACCTGCTGGTGACCGAGAAGGACGGGATGCTCTTCGAGACCGTGTTGGTGCTGGTGCCCGAGTCTTTCCTTTCACCCGTGGAAGCGCTGCCCCGGGCGCGTTAGGCTCAGGTAACGCACTTCGGACGCCCGAGAGGAGCATGAGCGAACAGGACCCTGCATCGCTGCCCGACCTGCCGGACGGCTTTTATCGCCGCCTGGTCCGCGACGCCGCCGTGGCGCTGATCGCCACGGACCCGGAGTTCCGCGTGATCTGCTGCAACGCTGCGGCCCGGGAACTGCTGAGGGCCTCCGGGGAGGACCTTCCCGGGACCTGCTTGACCGACCTGGTCCCCGTGGACCGTCGGCGGCTCTTCCACCGCCTGTTGGAGCGGGTGCTCTCGCGGGGGCAGGTCAGCGATTTCGCGATCGACCTGCCCGCACCGAACGGACGGACCCGGCACCTCTCGGTCGTGCTCTCGCCGATTTGGGATTCCGAGGGCGGGCCCGCCCGCGGGGTCGCGGCGTGGGTCCTCGACGAGACGCAGCGCAAGCGGCTCTCCGAGCGGCTGAACCAGGTGGAGCGGATGGCGTCGCTGGGGACCCTGGCCGGGGGGGTGGCGCATCATTTCAACAACATCCTCGGCGGAATGGCGACCTTCGTGGACTTCGCCCTGACCTCCCAGGACCCCGTCGCAATGAAACGGGCGCTCCAGATGACCGCCGAGGCGACCTCCCGGGCGGCGAAGCTGACCCAGTCGCTGCTGAGCTTCGCCGAGCAGGACGGCGCGCCGCGCGACCTGGCCGACCTGACCGAGGTGGTGCTGACCTTCGCCCATCTCGCCGAGGGGCCGCTCGCCCAGCGGGA
>CAYTQL010000376.1:0-3229 GCA_964439555.1 uncultured Planctomycetaceae bacterium
GATCAGTTGCTTAGCCGAACGGGGCTCGCGCCCAATTCAGGCTGAACCAGTACAGCTCGGCGTCTGCCCGTCCAAGAGCGTTGCGAAGCTCCGCCCCTGCCACGGGTCGGGAATCGGCGCCTCGGCGAGGTTCAGGAAGGTCGGGGCGAAGTCCACGTTGAGCACGATCTCGTCGCAGACGCTCCCCGGGCGCACCCGTCGCGGGTAGCGCAGAATCATCGGCATCCGCAGCGACTCCTCGTACATGAACCGCTTGTCGTACCAGCCGTGATCGCCCAGGAAGAAGCCCTGATCGGAGGTGTAGATGACGATCGTATCCTCGCCCAGGCCACGAATTTGTCGCGCACCCCGGACCGCGGGGGCGTCTCGCCCGCCCCCCCCCGGGGCGGCGGATCAGTCGCTCTCCGGCGCGAGGCCGAGCTCGACTCCCCATTCGCAGAGCATCTCGACCGCTTCGGGCGGGCTGACCCAGCCGTTCTTGTCGGCGTCGTGCTTCTTGACGCGGCGCTGGAGGTCGCTGCGGACCGTCGCCAGCAGGGCGGTGCGCTCGTCGACCTCGAGTCGCCCGCTCTTATCGGCGTCGTGCTTGTTCATCAGCGTCTCGGCGTAGCGGATGAACCCGTCCTGGAGCCGCTGCCGGAAGGCCTGGCGCTCCTCCACGCTCACCGAGCCGTCCCCGTCGAGGTCGCTGACCTCGTCCGTCCGCCGACCGAGCTCGAAGGCGGCGAAAATCCACTGCCGCCTGACCTCCTTCCGTTCGTCCTTCGAGACCGTCCCGTCCCCGTTGATGTCGGTCATGGCTCGCTCGAGGTACTCTCCGACTTTCCGGGCCTTGCGGCCGAATTCCTTGATCGCTTCGCGCTCCTGCTCGCCGATATCCCCGTCGCCGTCGGCGTCGAAGTGCTGGAGCATCCAGCGGCGACTCGCCGTCCGCCAGGGCGCCCGTTGGTCTTCGTTCATCAGCCGGCGCTCCTCGTGGTCGAGTTCGCCGTCGCCGTCGAGGTCGTAGCGATGAAGTCGCTGCTTGCGGCGGCGGGCCCGCAGTTCGGCCCAGGCGGCCTTGCGCTCGGCGTCGGAGAGCTTCCCGTCCCCGTCGGTGTCGTAGGTCTTGATGAGTTCCTCGCGCGTCGGCCACTTGGTCGGGGGCTGGGCCCGGGCGCCGAGGAGGGCTTTGTCGCGCCCGCGTCCGCCGGTGGCAAGGTAGCGGTTCGCGGCCGTGCGCTCATCGCCGCGAAGGCGGAAGTCCCCGTTGGAGTCGAAGGCCTTGAGCACGCGGGACCGCAGATCGCGGCGGTACGCCTCGGCCTCGACCCAGTCGAGCGTGCCGTTGCTGTCCGTGTCGAACTTCGCCATCGCCTTCCACGTATCGAAGAGGCGGGCGAAGGGTTTGTCCGCCTTCGCCGAGGCGGCGAACTCCTCGGGCGAGAGTTCCGCGTCCTTCCCCGCGGCCGCGAGGAAACGCATCCGCTCGGCGCCGGAGTTGTACGGGTCCACGGCCGAGGCGCAGAGGTCGGGAATCTCCGGGCGAGCGGCGGGCTTCGTCGCGGGCGAGCGTCCGGGGGCGGACGCCGCGGACGTCGCGAGGCTCAGCAGCACGACTGAGAGGGTCCTGGCGGGAGTCATGGGAGTCTCCTTTGGCGGAACGCCGGTATTGTACCGTCTTCGGTTGCCTCGTCGATTGGTTAACTCGCCGCGGCGCTCCGGGTCCGGAGGAGGGGGTCGGCCGGGGCGCGGGGTCCGCGGTCGGCTGCGTCCATACAGGTAGGCGCGCCGACCGCTTGCATCGCCGCCGGCTCAGACCGACAATGGCTCCTAGGAGCATGACTCCGGAACCGGGGAGATCCCCATGACATTTTCACTCAGGCGTAAGACGGCTCTTCTGACGTTGGTCGCCCTCGGCGGGCTGCTGTGCGGGGGCTGGGTGCTCACGCCGGAATGGGAGGCCACGCGGGTCGGCGGGATCGCGCGCGGCCACGTTGCGGACGAAGAGGGCGCCGGGAGCACCACCAAGCCTTCCGAAGAACCCATCGAGGAGGCGTGGCTGAGCATGATTGCCCTGGAGCGCCTCCGCGGTGCGTCCCAGACCGGCAACTACGCCGCCCTCGCCGATCGGATGCACAGGGCGATCCTCGCCCGCGTCGCCTGCGGGCGCCTCGACCAGCTCGACGCCCTCAACGACATGGCCTACGTCGCCCGGACCTGCGAGATGATCCCGCGGGTCAAGGAGATCACCAACGACGCCGAGCTCGTCAAGCTCCTGCTGGAGGACCGTCGGTTGTCGCGCCGCCTGTGGCGGGCGTTGCGGGACATTCCCCGACGCCGTCACGAGGAGGCCCTCCGTCGCTACGCCCAACTGTTCAACACCTACCCCGAGCAGGTGAAGGAGTACCCGGACCTCACGGCCGCCTTTGCCACCACTTTCGCCACGGTGCGCCAGGCCCAGCCCAGGGCGGTGAACCTGCTGAGCAGCTACAAGTACTACACCCAGGCGAGAGTCCCCTTCCGCTACGACCTCAAGAAGATGCCCTTCGAGCTGTCCCGCTACCTCGCCGACACCCGGCTGAGCCTGGAGGAGCGGGCCTGGGCGACCCGCCGGTACCGCAATACGATCAACCTGGGCAATGCGTACTTCGACGTGAAGTACGACATGGCCCACTACCGCGACGGGGAACCGAAGAAGATCTCCCGCCTGCCGTACACGCTGCCGAACCTCAAGCTCGTCGGCGGGGTGTGTATCGACCAGGCCTACTACGCCTCGGAGGTCTGCAAGGCGCTGGGCATCCCGGCGACGATCGCCAGCGGGCGGGGCTCCAGCGGCATCGGGCACGCTTGGCTGAGCTGGTTCCGTTACCGGCTCTCCCGCAAGGCGGCCGGGTGGGACTGCCGCACCGGGCGCTACGCCTCGCACAACTACTACGTCGGGAACGTCCGCAATCCCGTCAGCGGGAAGAACCTCCGCGACAGCGAGCTGATGATCTCCGGGTATGCGGCGCAGCTTTCGGTCTCCCGGCGCGAACACGCCGTGACCGCTCTGCTGGGGGCCCGGGCGGTGGACGCCGCCAAGGGCAGCGAACCGGACCTCGACGTGCTCCACCAGCTTGCCAAGGAGTACAACCGGCGGATCGCGGCCGAACGCAACGACCTCGGCCCGGCGCGGACCGAGTGGATCATGCACGCCCGGACGATGGACGGCTCGCTCGTGGAGGATCTGCTCGCCCGGTCGATCGAC
>CAYTQL010000377.1:0-685 GCA_964439555.1 uncultured Planctomycetaceae bacterium
CATCGATCACGGCGCCCGCGAGGCGGGTTTTCGGGCGGCCGAGTTGTTGGCGGCTCTCATGCAGGGCCAGCCCCCTCCCGACGAGCCGGTCTACGTCCAGCCGCGCCGGGTTGTCGCTCGGCAGTCCACAAGCACCTTGGCGATCGCGAATCCAGATGTCGCCCGGGCGGTCCGCTTCATCCGTAACCACTTCTCTGATGGAATCACGCCGAAGGACGTGGTTCGCGCCGTCCCTGTGGCTCGCAGGACTCTCGAGACGGCCTTCCGACGCGACTTGGGTCGCACAATTCTTCAGGAGATCAGTCGGGCCCGCATCGATCGCGTGAAGGAGTTGCTCTCTGAGACTGACCTCGCCATGCCCGAAATCTGTGAGTTGAGCGGGTTCAGTTGCCCTTCGCGTCTGTCGAAGGCCTTCAAGCAGGTCGTCGGTCAGTCCCCGAAGCACTACCGACGTCAGTCCAGGTTGTGATTCCGCTCTCCGCCGGGGTCCCTGCGGTCCAGCGCCGGTTCGGTCGAGTCGCCCGCCTGGCTCAGAAGCGCCTGTCTGCAATGAACTCGGGCCCGGTGCGGCCGGTGTGAAGGAGGCGGCAGGGGAGGGGCGGAACGCGAAAAGCCCCGTGGACGCCAGCGGAAACCGGCATTCACGGGGCTTTTCGGGACCACGCGCGGCAGGACTCGAACCTGC
>CAYTQL010000377.1:695-2464 GCA_964439555.1 uncultured Planctomycetaceae bacterium
GACACCCGCCTCCCGGCCGTGCGGAACGAACTGCCGGACTGGATGGAGCCGATTGTTGACGGGCGCGTCGCGCGTGGAGTCGGCGCGCAACATGCCCCGCCGACGCATACGTGAACCACGCGCGGCAGGACTCGAACCTGCAACCTTCGGTTCCGTAGACCGATGCTCTATCCATTGAGCTACGCGCGCTTCTGCCGCGGGGCACACCCCGAGGCGTAGACAGATCAATCTAGCTTCGCGTCGGTGGGCTGTCAAGCCCGGCCGGGCGGATTTCGGCGGCGAAGACGCGGTCGTCCCGGGCGGACCCCGGCCCCGGTCGCGTGGCTCAGAGATCGAAGATCTTCCCCGGGTTGAGGATGTTGTTGGGGTCCAGGGCGCGTTTGACGGAGCGCATCATCTCGATGTACTCCGGCTGGACGACCAGCGGCATGTAGGGCTTCCGCTTGTGCCCGATGCCGTGCTCCCCGCTGATGCGTCCGCCCAGCTCGCCGGTGAGGGTGTAGAGATCGCGGAGGATCTCCGGAAGCGTCTGCTCCCACTGCTCGTCCGACCAGTCGGGGTTCTTGAGGATGCGGGTGTGCATGTTCCCGTCGCCGGCGTGCCCGTAGCAGGGGATCAGCACGTCGTACTTCTCGGAGAGCCTGCCCATCCCGACCACGAGCTTCGGAATCGCGGCGATCGGGACCACCAGGTCCTCGCTGCTCTGGCGGTCGGTGACGAGGGCGAAGGCTTCGCCGATGTTCCGCCGCACCCGCCAGCAGCGCTCGGAGGTGGTGGCGTTGTCGGCGACGTAGCATTCGATCGCCCCGGCCGAGAGGCATTGCTCGCCGACGGCCTCGTACTGGGAGGCGACCTGGTCCTCGTCGGCGCCGTCGATCGTGATCAGCAGCATCGCGCCGGCGTCGCGGTAGGGCAGCGTCTCGTTGAGATACTCGCAGGCGTGCCGGACCGCGAGCTGATCCATGAACTCGATGGCGGTGGGAATGATGCCCCCGCCGGTCATGATCCGCGGGACCGCGGCGATGGCTTCTTCGGTGGTGTGGAAGAGCACGAGCAGATCCACGGAGGACCTGGGCAGGGGCAGCAGCTTGAGGGTGATTCCGGTGAAGACCCCCAGCGTGCCCTCCGAGCCGAGCATGAGCTGGATGAGGTTGTACCCGGTGACGTCCTTGACGAGCTTGCCGCCGAGGCTGACGACCTCCCCGGCCGGGGTGACCACCTCCAGCCCGAGGACGTAGCGGGAGGTCACGCCGTACTTGACCGCCTTGCCGCCGCCGGCGTTCTCGGCGACGTTGCCGCCGATGTAGCAGGTCTCCAGCGACATCGGATAGCCGGCGTAGAAGAGCCCGTGTTCGCGGAGATGCTCATTGATTTCGTTGGTGACCACGCCGGGTTCGACGGTGATGGTGAGGTTGTCCAGGTCCACATCGAGGATGCGGTTGAGCCGGTCGGTGGCCAGGACGATCCCGCCGCAGACGGGCACGGCCCCGCCGGAGAGCCCGCTGCCTGCGCCGCGCGGAGTGACCGGAACACGCTCGCGGTTGGCAAGCTTCAGGACCGCCGCGACCTGCCCGGTGGTCTCCGGGCGGACGACGACCTCCGGCATGTGCGCGTAGCGATGCTCGGGGATTTCGTCGTGCGAGTAGGGCTCGAGCTTGTCGGCGTCGACGATCACGTTCCGTTCGCCGACGATGCGGGTCAGTTCTGTGACGATCTCGGGGTTGACGGGGGCGTAGGTCGAAGTCATTGCTGCATCATCCGGGCTTGCG
>CAYTQL010000377.1:2474-3224 GCA_964439555.1 uncultured Planctomycetaceae bacterium
TCACGTGGATCGGCGCGTGCTCGCTGGAGACGCCCCGGTCAGTTCAGGTCGAAGATCTTGCCCGGGTTGAGGATGTTGTTCGGGTCGAAGGCTTTCTTGATCGCCCGCATCATGTCGATGTACTCCGGCTGGGCGACGAGGGGCATGTAGCCCTTGCGCTTGTGCCCGATCCCGTGCTCGCCGGAGATCGTCCCGCCGAGGCTGCGGGTGAGCTTGTACATGTCGGTGAGCACCTCGGGCAGCTTCGCGCGCCATTGCTCCAGCGTCCAGGAGGGGTTCATCACCGGGGTCGCGTGGAGGTTGCCGTCGCCGGCGTGTCCGTAGCAGGGGATCTCGACCTCGTGGCGCTGCTTGATTTCCGCCAGCCCGGCCACCACGGCGGGGATCGTCGCGATCGGGACCACGATATCCTCCAGCGACTGGTGCGGGCTGACGACCTTGAACGCCTCGGCGATGTTCCGTCGCACTTTCCAGATGCGCTCGGAGGTGGTGTAGTTGTCGGCGACGTAGACCTCGAGCGCCCCGACCTCCAGGCACATCTCGCCGATCGCCTCGTACTCGCGGATGACCTGGTCCTCGTCGGTCCCGTCGACGCTGATTAGCAGCATCGCCCGGGCCTGTTCGTAGGGGATCGACTCGTTGAGGTACTCGCACGCCGCCCGCACCGACGTCTGGTCCATGAACTCCACTGCCGTCGGGATGATCCCGCTGGAGGTCATCACCTTCGGCACCGCCCCGATCGCGTCCTGC
>CAYTQL010000378.1:0-3192 GCA_964439555.1 uncultured Planctomycetaceae bacterium
ACGTTTGCGGCGAGGAGACGGCCCTGATCGAGTCTCTCGAAGGCCAGCGCGGCGAGGCGCGCAACCGCCCGCCCTTCCCGGTGGACACCGGCTTCATGGGCCGGCCGACCATCGTGAACAACGTCGAGACCTTCGCCTGGGCCGCGTGCATCCTTGGCAAGGGCGCGGACTGGTTCAAGGGGCTGGGCACGGAGAAATCGACCGGCCTGAAACTGCTCAGCGTCTCGGGCGACGTGAAGAACCCCGGCGTGTACGAATTCCCCATGGGCGTGACCGTGAACGAACTGCTCAAGACCGTGGGCGGGGAATGCGCCAAAGCCGTGGTGATCGGCGGTGCCTCCGGGCGCTGCGTCCCGGCCTCGGAATTCGACCGCCAGATCGCCTACGAGGACGTCTCCACGGGCGGCTCGGTGATCGTCTTCGGCTGCAAACGCGACATGCTGGATATCGCGGAGAACTTCCTCGAATTCTTCGTGGAGGAAAGCTGCGGCCAGTGCACGCCGTGCCGCATCGGCAACGTGAAGCTCCTCGAGGGCGTCCGCAAGCTGCAGGAAGGGCGCTGTTCGATCAGCTATCTGAACGAACTGTGCAAGCTCGGCGAGACCATGCAGATCGCCTCGAAGTGCGGGCTCGGCCAATCGAGTCCGAACGCCTTCCTGTCGATCGTCGAGCATTTCAAGGACGAGATTTTGGGGCGCTCGGCTTCGTAGCCGTAGCCAGCATCAGGAGGAGATTGCGATGAGCGAGAAGATTACGGACGAGGCCGCCTCCCGCGCACCCACCAGCCAGCGGGGACATACGGTGGAACAACCCAACGACGGAGACGCCATCGGCGCGAAGATCGCGGTCACCATCGACGGCAAGGAGATCAAGGTCCCGATGGGCACCACGATCCTCGAAGCCGCCCGGCAACTCGGGATCGAGATCCCCACCCTCTGCCACCACGACGACCTCTGCGTGGCCGGGGTCTGCCGGATCTGCGTGGTCGAGGTGGAGGGCCAGCGCACGCTCCAGGCGTCCTGCGCCTACCCGGTGACGCAGCCCATCACGGTTCACACCCACACGCGCAAGGTGCGCCAGGCGCGTCGGCACGTGCTGGACCTTCTGCTCTCCGAGCATTACGGCGAATGCTACTCCTGCTTCCGCAACAACAACTGCGAGCTGCAAGATCTCGCCAAGCAGTACGGGGTGGACTACTTCCGCTTCGGCCACCCGGAGAAGCCGCTGCACGAGGTGGACCGCTCGAGCTACTCCGTGATCCGCGACAACAACAAGTGCATCCAGTGCCGCCGATGCGTCCGCACCTGCATCGACCTGCAGGAGGTAGGCGTCCTGGAAATGGCCGGCCGCGGCGACGAGTCCCGCGTGGCCACCTTCCAGGAAAAGCCGCTTGGCGACGTGGTCTGCATCAACTGCGGCCAGTGCATCAACCGCTGCCCGACCGGCGCATTGCGGGCCAACGACCCGACCGACGAGGTCTGGGCCGCCATCGACGACCCGACCAAGCACGTGGTCATCCAGACCGCCCCGGCCCCGCGGGCGGGCATCGGCGAGTGCTTCGGGCTCGAACCCGGCGCCCCGATGACCTTCCAGATGAACACCGCCCTGCGACGCGCGGGATTCGACCGCGTCTTCGACACCAACTTCACCGCCGACCTGACGATCATCGAGGAAGGCACGGAGCTGATTCTGCGGCTCTACAAGGCCCTCGTCGAAGGCGACGCCTCGGTCGCAGTGCCGCAGTTCACGAGCTGCTCGCCCGGCTGGGTCAAGTACATCGAGCACTTCTACCCCGAGATGCTCGACCACGTCTCCAGCGCCAAGAGCCCCCAGCAGATGTTCGGCGCGGTGATCAAGACCTACTACGCCCAGCTTCACGGGATCGACCCGGCCGACATCGTCTGCGTCGCCCTTATGCCCTGCTCGGCGAAGAAATTCGAGTGCAACCGCCCCGAGATGCGCGACAGCGGGTACCAGGACGTGGACTACGGTCTGACCACCCGCGAGCTGGCGCAGATGATCTCCGAAGCGGGCATCGACCTGCCGAAGATGCCCAAGAGCGACTTCGACGATCCGTTCGGGACCGCGACCGGCTCGGGCGTGATCTTCGGCGCTACCGGCGGCGTGATGGAAGCCGCCCTCCGGACCGTCTACGAGATCGTCACCGGCGAGGTCGCCGACCCGGACGCCCTGGCCGGGCAGGTCAAGGAGGTCCGAGGCTTCGAGGGCATCAAGTACAAGGAGCTGACCCTCCCCGAGACGCTCGGGCCCGTCCCCGAGATCCTCAAGATGAACGCCGACCTGCCCTTCGACACCTGGGACTGGCTCGCCGGGACCACGGTGAAACTCGCCGTCACCCACGGAACCGCCAACGCCCACAAGGTCCTCGAGGACATCAAGGCCGGCGGAAAGATGAGCGAGTGCCACTTCATCGAGTTCATGGCCTGCCCGGGCGGGTGCCTCGGCGGCGGGGGGCAGCCGATCCCCACCAACGCCGAGATTCGCGCCGCGCGGTCCAAAGCCATCTACGACGAGGATCAGGCCTACGAGGTCCGCAAGAGCCACGAGAACCCCGCGGTCGTCGAACTCTACCAGAAGTTCTTCACCGAGGGCCCGTGCGGACACAAGTCCCACGACCTGCTCCACACGCACTACGTGGCCCGGGGCAAGTACATCGCCTGAATTTTTCGGGCACAGACGCCGAATGCGAACGCCAACGGTCGGTCTCCCGCGCGGAGGCCGGCCGTTGTTCCTGCGCCGGATCCGACACGCCGCGAGCCGTCGAGCCCGGCGGCGTTCCGACGGTTCAGTCGACGGTCGTGGTGGTGGCGATTCGCCCGAACTCCTCCAGCCATGCGCGAACGTCGTCGGGTTCGTCGAGCAGCTTGATGGGAATCCAGGCGTACGATTCGTTCGCCCCGTCCACCAGCACCCACGTCCGCTCGCCGTCCTGGCGGTAGAGCACCGTAGGCTCGTCGCTCCCGGCCGCGCCGAAGACGTGACCGCGGAGCTTGGCGGCGCCCGTGGTCCCGGATTACTGAGCGTGCATGGCGGGACTGAGCAGAACCATCCCGGCGATCAGCACGGCCGCGAGGCAGAGAGCCTGAATCGCGCGAAGCATGTTATGCGACATTGCATTCTCCCATGAAGTGAGTCCTGTCAAGGTCATCTTGTCGTCGTAAATCGTGAAGC
>CAYTQL010000379.1:0-3191 GCA_964439555.1 uncultured Planctomycetaceae bacterium
GCTTTGAACAGCCCGTCGGAGTATTTCATGATGTTCGCCTTGTGGACCCAGGTGACTTTCTTCCGCCCGTGCTTGCGGGCGTACTCGAAGGCGAAGCGGACGATCCGCTCGGTGTTCTCCACGCTGATCGGCTTGACCGAGACGCCGGTGCTCTCACGTCCGGACTTGATCTGCTTGTCGTTCGAGAGGCGGTTGACCGTGTCGATCAGTTCGCCCGCCTCGGCGGTGCCTTTCTCGAACTCGACGCCGGCGTAGAGGTCCTCGACGTTCTCGCGGACCACGACGAGGTCCACGTCCTCGTAGCGGCTGCGGACGCCGCGGTAATGCTTGCAGGGGCGAAGGCAGGCGTAGAGGTCGAGCGTCTGGCGGAGCAGGACGTTCACGCTGCGAAAACCGGTGCCGATGGGCGTGGTGATCGGGGCCTTGAGCGTCGCGTCGGTCTCGCGGACCGAGGCGATGGTCTCCTCGGGCATCGGCGTCCCGGCCGTCTCCATGATGTCCACGCCGGCCTCGCGGATGCTCCAGTCGATCCCGCCCGCGCCGTCGGTCTTCTCCAGCGCCGCGTCGATGCAGCGCCGCGCCGCCTCCGCCAGCTCGGGCCCGACCCCGTCCCCGGTGATCAACGTCACGGTATGCGTGGACATCTCTGTTCCTTTCTGCTTGCTCGGGTGGTGGGACAAGAGCCGGGCAGTATAGCACCCCGCCCGAAACCGCACAACGCCGAGACGGGCCGTTGCCCGCTCCGCCCCGAGCCGGTAGAAATGGTCCGGTCTCGAAAGGAGTTTGTGATGGCGACGGGCGACGATCTGCGAACGGTGATCCACCACGACACCTCGGCCGGGTGGGAGTGGGAAGACTGCTACCCGCTGGGCAACGGGCGGCTGGGGCTGATGGTCCCGGGCAACCCCGGCGGCGATGCGCTCTTCCTCAGCGAGGAAACCGTCTGGGCCCGCGAGCGGACGGACCGGGCCAATCCGCTGGCCCGCGAGCACCTGGCCGAGGTCCGCCGCTTGCTGACGGCGGGGCGCCCCGTCGAGGCCGCCGAGCTGGCCGGGCCGACGATGATGGGCGTCAACGGGCGCGTCCAACCCTTCCAGGACGTCGGAACCCTGCACGTGCAGTTCTCCCGTCTCGGCGAGGTCTCCGACTACCACCGCGCGCTCCACCTGCGCGACGCCGTCGCCCGCTGGTCCTTCACCGCCGCACAGGCCCACCACGAGCGCGAGGCGTTCGTCAGCGCCCCGGCGGACCTCGTCTGCGTCCGCTACGCCTGCGACCGACCGGGGCTGAGCGGGGCGGTCTCCTTTCGCCGGTCGCTGCGGTGGCGGGCCCGCAGCAACCCCGGACGGATGATGATCGAGGGCAGCGGCAGCGGGGACGGCACGCGATTCGTCATGCTGATCGAGCCCCGCCTCCGCGGCGGCGAACTGCTGCTCGGGACCGACCGCTTCAGCTTCCGCGACGCCGAAGCCCTGGAGCTCCGCATCAGCATCGGCACGGATTTCCGCGGCGAGGACCCCCTCTCCTGCGCCTCGGCCGCCCTGGATGCCGCCGCCGACGCCGGGTACGAAGCCCTCCGAGACGCCCACGCCCGCGAGTTCGCCGCCTGGTTCGACCGCTGCGAACTGGACCTCCCAGGCGACCCGTCCCTCCGTGAGACGCCCACCGCCCGTCGCCTCGAACGCTACGCCGGCGGGCAGGCCGACCCGGACCTCGAGCGCCTGTACTTCGACTTCGGGCGCTACCTGCTGATCAGCTCCTCCCGCCCCGGAGGGCTGCCGGCGAACCTCCAGGGCATCTGGGTCCGCGGGGTCACCCCGCCGTGGAACAGCGACTTCCATACGAACATCAACCTCCAGATGAACTACTGGCCGGTCGAGGTGTGCAACCTCCCCGAGCTCCACACGCCTCTGTTCGACTGGCTCGAGCGACAGGTCGCCTCCGGGCAGCGCACGGCCGAGGCGCACTACGGGTGCAAGGGCTGGGTGATGCACCATACCTCCGACCCGTGGGACTTCACTGTCCCCAGCGATTCGCCCCGGTGCGGGCTCTGGCCGATGGGAGGGGCGTGGGTCGCCCTGCACCTCTGGGAGCATTACCTCTTCACCGGCGACCGCGACCAGCTCGCACGCCAGGGCTGGCCGATCCTCCGCGGGGCGGCGGAGTTCTTCCTGGACTACCTCGTCGAGGACGAGCAGGGACGCCTGCTCTCCGGGCCCAGCACCTCCCCCGAGAATCGCTACCGCCTCCCGGACGGTTCCATCGGGCGCCTGTGTATGAGCCCGACGATGGACGTGCAGATCCTCCGCGAGCTGTTCGGCGCGTGCATCGCCGCGACCGAGGTGCTCGGCGAGGACGCCGCCCTTGCCGACCGCCTCCGCGAGGCCGACGAAAAACTCCCGGAGACCCGCATCGGACGGCATGGGCAGATCCAGGAATGGATGGAGGACCATGACGAGCCGGAGCCCGGGCACCGGCACATCTCGCACCTCTTCGCCCTGCACCCGGGCAGCCGGATCACGCCCGAGACGCCCGACCTGCTCGCCGCGGCCGGGCGGACGCTTCAGCGACGCCTCGACCACGGCGGCGGGCACACCGGATGGAGCGCCGCCTGGATCGTCAACTTCCGCGCCCGCACGCTCGACGGCCCGAAGGCCCACGACGCCGTCCGCAAGCTGCTGGGCGACTCCACCCGCGGAAACCTGCTCGACGTGCACCCCCCGTTCCAGATCGACGGCAACTTCGGCGGCACGGCCGGGATCGCCGAGATGCTCCTCCAGAGCCACGCCGGCGCCCTCCGCCTCCTGCCCGCGCTGCCCGACGCCTGGGCGAGCGGGAGCTTCCGGAACCTGCGGGCTCGCGGGGGCCTGAGCGTCGACTGCGCCTGGCAGGGCGGCCGGGCAACCCACGCCGCCCTCCGCGCCGCCCGCGACGCCGACGTCCGCCTCGCGCCCCCGCCCGGACAGGCCGTCGCCGCCGCCGAACGGGTGATCGCGGTGAGTCCCCTCTTCGGCGGCACGGCGCTCAAGGGGCCCGCTCACCGGGTCATGGCCGGTCTGGGTCTGCCCCCGTCCAACGCCGGAATCCTGTCGGCCTACGAGGGGCTGCTCAGCGATCTCGTGATCGACGTCGGGGACGCCGGCGACACGGCCTCGCTCACGGTCCCGCCCCGCCGAGATAGGCGTCGATCA
>CAYTQL010000380.1:0-3185 GCA_964439555.1 uncultured Planctomycetaceae bacterium
CTAAATCCAAAGACTACCCGAGCCGGGGGTGGCTCACTTCATAGCTTCTCCTTCATGATTCCTGGTCGCGGCGAGGGACGCCGCCTGATCGGGGTTCGAATTACGCCCGAGGTCCCGGTTCACACCCATCCTTCGGAAGTGACCTCTAGCTTCTCCAAGCTTTTCCTTCTACGCATTCTATTTTCCCTCTACAATTTACCAAGGCAACCTATTTTTACAGAAAAACCGCACATTCCGCGCGAGCGGAGCAGTCGGATGCACGAAAGCCGAAAACCTTCGGGAGCGCAGGTTCTGCCTGGATAAAGCGTTACGTCACTATGCGTCGCCAGTTCGAGCATCCGTGCTCCCTGTCGATCTCCGGGCGAATCCTTGCCCGGTTTGAACCGTTTTTCTCAGCCGAACCAGTTGGCCACACGTCGGAAGAAGCCCTCGCGCTTCTCGAGGAGCTTCCCCCCGGCCGAGAGCTTCGTCGCCAAGGCCGCCAGGCACTTGGAAGCGGGGCAGCGGGGGCTCGCCAAGACGAAGGGCTGGCGTTTCCGCACGGCCTCGCGGACCTTGGGGTCGCTCAGGACGTACCCGGCGTCGAGGATTCGCGCTTCGAGGAACTGTCGGGCCACCGAGGCGATCCGCTGCTGGGTCGCTCGCGCCTCCTGTCGGCTGGGGGCCTGGTTGACCAGCAGGCTGATCTGCCCGTCGTACCCGCGCTGCATGAGGATTTTCACCACCGCGTAGGCGTCGGTGATGGCGGTCGGTTCGGGCGTGGCCACGACCATCGTGTGATCGGCCGCCGCGGTGAACTGGAGGACCGCCGGGGAGATTCCCGCGCCGGTATCGACGATGATCACGTCGTTGTCGTCTTCCAGCGTCGCCAGCTCCTGGAGCAGCCGGGCCCGCTGAAATTCGCCGAGGTTCGCGAGGTTCACCAGCCCGCTGGCGCCGGGAACGAGTTGGACGCCGCTGGGCAGGTCCACCAGCACCTCCGCCAGCGTCCGCCGCCCGGCGATGACGTGCGAGAGGTTCGCCCGCGGCTCGGCGTCCACGAGGATATCGAGGTTCGCCAACCCGAGGTCGGCGTCCACCAGCGCCACGCGCTGACCGGCCGCGGAGAGCAACACCGCGAGGTTCAACGCCACGTTGGACTTGCCCACGCCGCCCTTCCCGCTGGTCACGGCGATGGTCCGCGTCCGGCGCGACTGCTGCATCAGGCGTCGCAACTTCGTCGCCTGGTCGTCAATCGGCATCGCCTCTCCCTTCGTACCGTCCGTTGAGGATCCACCCGGCGAGCTGTTCCGGCTCGGCGACTGCGATGTCGTCCGGAACGTCCTGCCCCGTCGTCACGTAGCTCAGCGCCGCCTCCTGCGTGGCGGCGACGTTGAGCATGATGCCCAACGATTCGGCCTCGTCAAGCTTCGTCACGACAATCCGGTTGACTCCCAACGGACAGAACCGCTCCACGGCGTTCATCGCGCAGCGGCGACTGCTGGTGGCGGGGACCACGAGGGTCACCTCGTCGGGCTTGCCCGCCACGAGGAAGGTCCGCAACTGGTTGATCCGCAGGCGGTTGTTCTGCGAGCGCCCGGCGGTGTCGATCAGGATCACGTCCGCATCCCGCATGGACCGCACCGCCTGGTAGAGTTCGGAGGCGCTGAGCACCACCTTCAGCGGCAGGTCGATGATGTCGGCGTAGGTGCGGAGCTGGTCCACCGCGGCGATCCGGTAGGTGTCGATGGTGATCAGCCCGACCTTGCACTGCCCGCGAAGCTTGTAGTTCGCCGCGAGCTTCGCGATCGTCGTCGTCTTGCCCACCCCCGTCGGGCCGATGAAGGCGATGACCCGCGGGGCGGACTTCTTCGGCTCGGCCAGGGCCGCGCCGACGGTGCTGAGCTGTTCGGCGACCAGGGACGCCAGCTCGCCGCGCACCGCGGCCGGGTCGTCCGCCTCGTCGCCGCAGCGGGCGCGGAGCTGGTCCATCAGCTCGCCGACCAGCGGTTCGGAGACGTCCTGGTCCAGCAGGTGCGCCCGCCAGGGCTGAAAGATGGGCGGAAGCTCCTCGTCCGGCTCGCTGGCGTGTCCCCGCCCGGCCAGCAGCGAGGCGACCATCCCGCGAATCTCGCGAACCTGGGCGTCCACCCCGCCGGGCGACTCGCCGGGGAAGCCGGCTCGCGGGCGCGGCGGTTCGGCGACGTACCGCCCTTCCGACCCGCGCGGCGGGACGTTGACGTTCGCCGCGGCCGTCACCTCCCACTCCCGCCGCGCGCCGATGAGGCGGAAGAGCCCGCCCCGGCGGACGCTGCGTGTGTGCAGGATGACCGCGTCGCGACCGAGATCGCGTTTCACTTCGCTGATCGCCTCGGCCATGCTCGGCGCTACGTACGTTTTCGCTGTCATGCCTCAATTCCTGTTTCGATGGTTTCGACCTCGACGGCGTCGATTTCGCTGTAGGCCAGCACGGCCGGTCCATCGGACTCGCCCAGGGCGTCCCGTACGGCCGGGCGGAGCCGCGGGCTGCAAACGACCACCCCGCGGCGTCCCTGCCCGGTGAGCCTCTCCAGCGCCGGGCGGAGTTCCTCCCCGACGCGACGGCGCAGCGCGGGCGGGATGTCGGTCACTGCGGCGGGTCCGGCGGCGTCGAGATGCCCGAGCAACTGTTCCTCGAGCTGCGGACGGAGGCGGACGCAGTAGAGTTTCCCGTCGGCCTCGGCGTGTTGGCTCGAGAGCGTCCGTCCCAGGGCGGACCGGGCGGTCTCGATGAGCGCTTCGCCCTCTGCGCCGTCCTCGGCCGCCTCGACGAGGGCTTCGCAGATGGTCTCCAGGTCGCGGATGCCCGCGCGTTCCCGCAGGAGCCCCTGGAGGACGCGCTGAATCTGCCCGACGCTGAGCCGCTCGGTCACCTCCGCGTGGAGGCTCTCGGCGCGGTCCCGGAGCACCTCCAGCAGGCGCGTGACCTGTTGACGGGTCAGCAGGTCCGCGGCGTTGCGGCGGATCGCCTCGCCGAGGTGGCAGCAGAGCACCCCGGCCGGCTCGACGATGGTGCAGTCCATTCGCGCTGCGCGGTCGCGCTGCTCCGGAGCGATCCACGTCGCCGGCGCGCCGAACGACGGGTCCCGCGTTTCGATGCCGGTGAGTTTCCCGGCGGCGGACGTCCCCAGCGCCAGCACGCGCCCCGGGTGCAGCTCGCCGGCGCC
>CAYTQL010000381.1:0-3177 GCA_964439555.1 uncultured Planctomycetaceae bacterium
AAAGACGATATGCACTTTGTTTCAGAGCTTATACGAGCAACGGGAGTTGTTGTGGGTCGCGTCCACTCCTCGCCGCAGTGCCGTTCGATCAGGATGCGGCACAGATTCGCGTAGCCCGTTTCGTTTTGTGGATAGAGCAGCGCGCTCTGCCGCGTGACCGGATCGGTCACCTCCGCGGCGACGATGGGGCGAACGCCGTGGCGCCTGGCGGCCGTCAGGAACGCGGGCAGGCCGTAGAGGTTGTCGCGATCCGCGAGTGCGACGGCCTCGTAGCCCAACGCCGCCGCGCGCTCGACGACCTCGCGTGGCTTGCGCGTCCCCCACAGCAGCGAGAAGTCGCTCTTGGCATTGAGCAGCGTCGACCTCATGGTTTCAACATCCCGTGTGAATCGGACTCGCCGCTTCCGTCCCGGGGGAAGTGCCTAGTACCGCGTTTCAGAAATACCGCGACGACCTGCCCGAGCCGTTTGTGGCGAGCCAAGTCGAGCCGCGGCATTCATGCCGCGCGGCCGCGCCGGATGAATCCGGCGGCTCGGGCAACAACCGTGGTACGCATGGACATTGCCATAGTCGTGCTACTTGTGAAACACGGTGCTAGACGCAACACCCCTTCCGAGCCGGGCCGTCGTCGGCCCGGCTCGGCATCTTTCCACAACGAACAGCGACCGGCCTGAGGACAGGCCGGCTCTGAAAAGACTGGCTCTGAATGACGGGTTCGCAACATGTCCTGCGCGTGCCCTGGGGACAGGCCGGCTCTGAAAAGACTGGCTCTGAATGACGGGTTCGCAACATGTCGTGCGCGTGCCCTGGGACAGGCAACTTTTCTCCCCTTCACATGATCTCATCCTTCGTCCCTGAATGTCTCTTCCGCTACCGAGTACGTCGATCAAAGGCGCGGAAAAGTAGCCTGTCCCTTTCCGGGGCGATAGGCCGCCAGGTCGATCGCGCCCTCGCCGAAGCGATCGCGAATCGCATCGACCGCCCGCAGCAGCTCCGGTCGTTCGCGCTTGAGGTCGAACAGGTGCATCTGGCCCGACGGGTACGCCAGCTCGTCGAGTCGAAGCGTGACGGTCTTGAGGCGTACCCGCCGTTGGTAGGCCGCGCGGAACAGCCGCTCGACACGGTCGAAGATCACGAAGTCGCTCAGCGCCGGCTCGCGGAAACGGCCCGTCCGCTGCGCGCGCCGACCGTCGGCGTAGGTGATCGAGAGCATCGCCCGCCGGGCGCCCAACGCGATCTTGCGGAGCCGTCGCGCGCCGCGCGACGTGACGCGCCATAGGGCCGCAAGCAAGACCTGCTCGTCGTTGGTCTCGCCGGGCAGTGCGAAGGACTCGGTCACGTTTGGATCGGGCTTGACCAGCGGGCGGACGGGCGTGTCGTCCTGGCCCTGCGCCGTGCGGAACAGTCGCTTCCCCGACGGGCCGAAGGCCGCCTGCAGCGCCGCTTCGCCCAGCGCGACGATGTCGGCGATGATGCGGAGGTTCAGCTCGCGCAGCTCCTCGAGCAGATCGGGCTCGACGGTCGGCAGATGCCCGAGCGGGAGCGGCGCGAGGAACTCGCGCTCGCCGCCGAAGAGGACCTCGCAGAGTCCCGTCGGCCGGACCACCCGCGTGGCCACCTTGCTGACGAGCTTGTTGCCCGCCACGCCCAGGCTCGGATCGAGCCGGTAATTGTCCAGCACGCCCCGGCGGAGGCGCGTGGCCGCATCGAGCGGCGTGCCCCACAAGCGCTCGGTGCCGCTGAGATCGAGGAAGACGTGGCCCGGGCCGGCCGTCTCGACCAGGGGCGAGTATCGGTTGGCCTCGCGGGTCAACGCCGTCATCGCCCGGTCGTAGGCGTCGGGCATCGGGTGGAGCACGACGAGGTCGCGGCAGCGGCGCTTGGCCTGGTCGAGCAGGAGGTTGGCCGGGTCGAACTCCTCGAAGACGTCGAAGAACAGCTCGGCGGAGGCCTGGAGGCGCCTGGAGCGCTTGGCCCGGCCGGGATACCCAGGGTGGATGAGCCCGGCGATGCGGGCGATGGACCGGAAGTGGCGGCGGGCCAGCGGCGAGGCGCCCAGGCACGCGAGCAGGTCGCGCAGCAGGTTCTCCGTGGTCAGCAGGCCGCGCCACGCGTCCTCGCCCTCGATCCCCAGGGGGGCGTCGATGCCGTAGTCGTTGACGGTGACGACGATCGACCGCGGGGCGCGCATTGTGAGGCGGTGGGCCAGCAGCGCGCCGACGCCCTCGTGCGCGAGCCGGCCCTCGAAGGGGAAGAGCATGGCGTGGAACCCGTCGCGGGTCCGATGGGTCTCGATGAGGAGCTGGTCGGGGGCGGGGATGACGCTCATCGCGCGCTGGAGCTCGAGGACGGGGCGGACGGCGCGGAGCTCGTCGGAGTCGAACACGCCGCGGCGGGCCTCGTCGAGCAGCTCGCGGACGCCGCCGGCGAGGAGGGTGGAGATGGGGCTCTTGCCGCCCTGCCAGCGCGGGACGGCGCCCTTCCTCGAGCCGGCGCGCTTCACGAACGCCGTCATGTCGCGGACACGGACGAGCTCGAGCACGCGGCCCGCGAACACGAACCGGTGGCCCGGACGGAGGCGGGAGATGAACGACTCCTCGATCACGCCGAGCGAGCGTCCGTTGACGAAGCGGACGGTGAGGGCCTCGTCCGCGCTGATGGTGCCGATGGCGAGGCGGTGGAGGCGGGCGATGCGGTCGGAGGCGATGGTGTGCAGGCCCGAGTCGGGGTCGGCGGCGACGCGGTGGAACTCGGGGTAGGCGCCGAGGGCGGCGCCGCCTCGGGTGACGAAGTCCACGCACCAGCCCATCTCGGTGGAGGAGAGGTCGGCGTAGGCGTGGGTCGTGCGCACCTCGTCGAGCATCTCGCCGGGGTGGAATCCGCCCCCGGCGGCGACGGTGACGAGGTGCTGCACGAGCACGTCGAGGGGGTTGCGCAGCGGCGTGCGGCTCTCGATCTCGCGACGGCCGGCGGCGCGGCGGGCGGCGGCGAACTCGACGAGCTCGAAGGCGTGGGCGGGGACGCCGAGGAGGCGGCTGGTGCGACCCGGTTGGTGCCCGCTGCGGCCGGCGCGCTGGAGCAGGCGGGCGACGCCCTTGGGGCTGCCGACCTGGATGACCTGGTCGACGGGGGTGTAGTCCACGCCGAGGTCGAGGCTGGAGGTGCAGACGACGCACC
>CAYTQL010000382.1:0-593 GCA_964439555.1 uncultured Planctomycetaceae bacterium
ATGATCCGCAGCACGCTGAGGTCGTCGGCGGGGTTGGCGATCGCCCGGAGGTACGCCAGCGCGTCCTTGATCTCCTTGCGGTTGTAGAACTCCACGCCGCGGGCGATGCAGTAGGGCACCCCGGCCCGCAGAAGCGTCTCCTCGATGACGCGCGAGAGGGAGTTGACGCGGTAGAAGACCGACACGTCGCTGTAGTCGCCGCCGCGGTCGCGCCAATCGGCGATCTGGCGGGCGATGAGCCTCGCCTCGGACGTCTCGTCTTCGCAGTGGACCGCGCGGACCTTCGTCCCGCCTTCCTTCCGCGTCCAGAGGTCCTTCTTCTTGCGCGTCCGGTTGTGGTCGATCAACTCACTCGCGGCCTCGAGAATCGGCGAGGTCGAGCGGTAGTTTTCCTCGAGTCGGACGACGAGGGCGTCGGGATAGTCCTTCTCGAAGTCCAGGATGTTGTTGATGTCCGCGCCGCGCCAGGCGTAGATGCTCTGGTCCGGGTCGCCGGTGACCGCGATGTTGTGATGGTCCATCACGATCCCGTGGGCCAGGAGATACTGGGCGTGGTTGGTGTCCTGGTACTCGTCGATCATGACGTAGCGCCA
>CAYTQL010000382.1:603-3175 GCA_964439555.1 uncultured Planctomycetaceae bacterium
GGAGCAGGAAGACGGTCCGGAGCAGCAGGTCGTCGAAGTCCAGGGCGTTGTTTCGGGCGAGGGCGGCCTCGTATTCGGCGTAGATCTCCGCGATCCGCCGCTCATAGAAATCGGCGCCGCCGATCCGCCCGGCGTATGCCTCGGCGGTGAGCAGCTCGTTCTTGGCATGCGAGATGGCCGCATGCACTGCGGCCGGGCGGAGGCGGTCGGTGGGCAGATCGAGCTTCTGGATCGCCTCCTTGGTGATCCGGAGCTGGTCGGTGCGGTCGTAGATGGAGTAGTTGGGGGGGAGGTCGGCTTCGTGGGCGAACTCCCGCAACAGGCGGGCGCAGAGGGAGTGGAAGGTGCACACCGTCGCGCCGCGGGTGGGCCCGAGTTCTTCGACGCGGCGCTGCATTTCCTGGGCGGCCTTGTTGGTGAAGGTGATCGCCAGGATGTTCCACGGGGCAATGCCCTGCCCGACCAGCCAGGCGACGCGCCGGGTGATGACGCGCGTCTTTCCCGAGCCCGCCCCGGCCAGGACGAGCATGGGACCATCGATGTGCGTGACCGCCTCGCGCTGCGGGGCGTTGAGATCGCTTAGCAACTCCACGTCGAACCTCCCTGTCCGCGGACCATCCTACCAGCGGTCGGCGGAGAGGACAAACACCGAACGAATTGCGCGGGACGTCGCGGCGCTCGAAGTGCACGCACGTGCTGCCTGAGCGTTTCCCTCGGTCTCCGGCGCGGGTCTGCGGACCCCGACAATAATCTGAAAATCCGTCAACCCTTCCTTAGAATGCACAGGCTATCTATTTTAAGGAGGTACTAAAGCGCCGCCTCAGGAGGTCGATGAAAGAGCAGACAGCAAACCCATGCGGGAGCGTCCAGAGACCATGTCGACCAATTTGCGTAAAGAAGTCTTTACCACAGGTGAAGTTGCGAAGATCTGCCACGTCGCGCCGCGGACGGTCTCCAAGTGGTTCGACACCGGACAGCTTCGCGGGTATCGCATCCCGGGCTCCCGGGATCGCCGGATTCCCGCCCCGCAACTGATCGCCTTCATGCGGGCCCACGGGCTCCCGCTCGACGGGATCGACCGCGGCGTGATCCGCGTGCTGCTGGTGGACCCCGACGCGCCGCAGGAGCTTATCGAGCAGCTCGAATCCGACGGGCAAACGGAGCTGACCGTGGCCGAGGGGGGCTTCGAGGCCGGGGTGCTCGCCGAGCAGGTGCTCCCGCACGCGGTGGTGCTCTCCGGCGGGCTCACGCGGGCCGAGGCGGGCATGATCTGCCGCAACATCAAGGATGCACCGGACTTGCGGTCCTGCCGGGTGATCGTCGCCGCGGCCGGGCTTACCGAGCAACTCCGCTGGGAACTCGAGCGGGAAGGGTTCGACGGGGTCATTGCCCGGCCGGTCTCGGCCGAGCAGCTCGCCGCCGAACTCGAGCGGTTGACGCAGACGGAGACGTAGCAGACCAGAATACGACGGGCCGCCCTGGAGGGCGTCGATACGTTCAGGCGTCGGGCGGCCCGCTCGTATTTTCAAATACGCATGCAGCGGACGCCCGGCGTCGGAGCAGATCAAAGCGCTTCGCCGCCGGGACATTCTTTGCGCGTTACAGGGGCGATGCGTAGCGCCCCGGTCGGCCGCCCCGTCGTCTGCCCCCGGGACGCGCTGCCTCCGGATCGTCCGGCAGTTGCGGCGCGGCGCCGTTTTGCTTGCCCGGACGCGGCGAATCGGGGAGAATCCTTCCCATGGTCGAAACGATTTTTCTCATCGCGGTGCTTCTGGCGGTGGCGATGCTGCTGGTGGTCGTGGAGGTCTGCACGCCCACCTTCGGCGTGCTGGGGCTCGTGGCGCTTTGCGCGACGATCTGGGCGGGGTACCTCTTCTACACGCTCAGCCCGGTGGCGGGGTGGATATCCACGGCCGTGCTGATCGTGGCCGCCCCGATTTACGTCGCGAGCATGATCAAGCTCATGCCCCGGACCGCCCTGGGGCGCTGGTTGATACTCAAGGGCGTCGAGTCCCCGCGCGGGGAGAGCACCCCGGAGGCGGGCCCGCTCAAGTCGCTGGTGGGTGTCGTCGTCGAGGCCGAGACGGTCCTCCGCCCCAGCGGGACGATCCGCGTGGACGGTCGGCGGATCGTCGCCCAAGCCGAGGGCGGAATGGTCCGACGCGGCGAAAAGGTCAAAATCGTTCGCACCGCCGGCAACTACGTCGTCGTCCGCCGTGAACCGGGCGCCTGAGACGACGGGTCCTCCCGCCGAAGGGCGCGCTCAATGTCGTGATGCTTCGAGCTCCTCGCGGAGCTCTCCGGCGGCCGCGACCATGTTCTCCAGGGCGGGGGTGACCTCCTCCCACCGGCGGGTCTTGAGCCCGCAGTCGGGATTCACCCAGAGGCGCTCGGGCGGGATGACCTTCAGGGCGGCGTGGAGCAGCTCAACCATCTCCCCGACCGGCGGGACGCGCGGCGAGTGGATGTCGTAGACGCCGGGCCCGATCTCGTTGGGGTAGTCGAAGGCCCGGAAGGCGTCGAGCAGTTCCATCCGGCTGCGGGAGGCCTCGATGCTGATCACGTCGGCGTC
>CAYTQL010000383.1:0-3174 GCA_964439555.1 uncultured Planctomycetaceae bacterium
GGGCTCTGCTGCTCCATGCGGACGGTCCTTTCGTTGTGGGGTCGCGTCGAGGGATAGTAGGTTTCGCCGACCGCTCCTGTCAAGCAGAGCGAAGAGCGGCAATCGCGGGGCGCCGGACCGCGGAGACGTCCGGGATCGCGGGTTCCGCCGTTTGCCGCGCCCGACCGCGTGTCTTCGCACTCGCCCCCGTCCTCGGACTTCGCCGTCGCCGCGCCCGTTCCCCTCTTTCCGGTCTCCGCGACCGCTGCGGTCGATCCCGGCGCGGCAGGATCGCCAGGCAGCAGGTTCTTGCATCCCGGCGGAGGGGGTCCAAAATGCCGGGCTGTTGCCATTGCTGGACTTACGGCGATTGGGATGGAGGCGAGAACGACGCTCCCCAAGTGGTGGACGACGCCGACGGTGTTGCCTGCAATCCTCAAGGCTAAGCGCCATGGTGCGCGCGGCGGCGGAAAGCGGTCGGGGTCATTCCGCGGGCCCGGCGGAACGCCTGGGTGAACGATTCGGCCCGGCGATACCCGACCCGTCTGGCGATCGTGTTGATGGCGGCATGGGTGTTCGCCAGCAAGTCGGCAGCGCGCCGCCAGCATTCCTCTTTCAGTCTGCCGGAGAGGGCATCCCCCGTCTCTTGCCGATAGCATCGCGACAGGTGTTCACGACTGACCCCCATCGCCGCGGCCAGTCGCGTAACCGTCGGCAACATCGATTGCCGGTCGCCTACGAGCCGCTCCACCCGGCTTGCCCAATACCCTTTGCCCCTCCCCGGTGACTGAACGGGGGCGGACACCTCGCAGGCCAACTCGCCCAGCAGCAGCCCCAGACGCCCGCAGGCGCGAGCATAAACCGCCGGACGCTGCCAGTACTCGTTGCGGATCAGCTCCAAGGCCGTCATGCACTGGGAGGCGAACACCTCCGGGACCCGTACCGGCAGGTTCACGCCCCATACCTCGAAGGGCGAGGGTTGCCGGCGCGCCGGGCGGATGTGCGTCATGTGCCCGGGGTGACCCTCCCGCGGCTGGTGGACCACGTCAAACGTCAGGCGAATCAGATGCGCACCCGGAGCCAGTTGCAGACGGTACTGCCCTCCAGGCTGCAACAGCATCACGCTTCCGGGGCTGTAGGTTTCAGGGGCAACACCGCCCCGGGCGAGGACGGCCGTCCCGTCGCGCACGCCGATCATCCGGTAGGAGTTCGGGCCGGAGACGATGAGTTCATCGGCCTCCCTGGCCTGGTGGTATCCGCAGCGCAAAATCGCCGGGCCGTAGGCACCCAGAACCGCCAGCGGAAAGGCCTCGGCCGTTCGATGGACGGGATGATCAGGCTCTTGCATGACCAGAGTATATCACGACTTCGGTGATATATCACATATATTGCGTACCCTGTGATGGGCTCGGCAGGGTTCAATGAGCGGGCGGAATGGAGCACAAGGCAAGGCATTTCAACGATTCAGGAGACATACCATGAGGATGGTCAAAACGCGAATGGCGACCGAGGCAGTCGGGATTCTGGCGATGCTGGTCCTGGTACAAGCGGGGCACGCCGACCAACAACAACAGGCTGCCAAGCCTGCGGTGGAGCAGTTCAGCGACTACTCGCGGCTGGTGGTCACACTGCCCAAGGCCCTGCCGGACGGCAAGGGCGTGACGCTGCACCTCGGGCACCACGGTGAAGGCGGGTTCCGCCAGGCGCGGGCCAGGGTGGCCGACGTGAAACCCGTTTCGGACGCGGTCAACGCAGCCGAGCTTGTGCTGAAGGATGGCACGCTCAAGGGCAAAGTAGTGATCGCCGACCTGCGCGACGGAACTGAAGCCGGCCGGGCGGCCGAGTTCACTCTCGACGCCAAGGTCGAAGGCCGGTCGGTTCGTGGCAGCTACAAAGGCTGGACCGCGGTTCGCGAACTCGGCAAGGACAACATCGAGTACCTCAGCGACAAGCCCGCCGTCCGCCCCGACGAGGTCCGGTGGAGTTTCAAGAAGAAGATTCCCGCCAAGGGCACCCTGTCCGGCTCGATGGTGGACGCCAAAATCGCCGCCCAGGGGCAGACTTTTGCCGAGGGGCAGGACTGGCCCGAGCTTCGTGGCCCGAACGATGATTGGTCGGCCGCGCCGTTCGAAGGCGAGTTGATCGACGACATGACCCAGGCCCGGCTGGTGTGGAAAAGCGAAACCACCCCGGCGGCCCGATCGCAGGTCACCCGCTACGGCAAAGGCAACATCACGCGCTACCTCGAGCGAGGCCTTGCCGGCGGCGGGGCCAGTCCCGTGCTGGCCGACGGGCGGGTGTACTTTCAGTACTTCAAGCCAACCGGCGACGAGGTGAGCGAGGGCACCGTCAAAGGCCAGACCAAGAACGATCGCCGCACGATCGTGGACATGTGGAAAACCCGGGCCACCGACGTGGTGCTCTGCCTCGACGCCGCCACCGGGCGGACGCTGTGGAAGGCCGAGATCCCCGGCGGGCGATACTACCCGGCCATGTCCGGGCGAATGGGCTCCACCAAGGGCTGGTACGCGCCGCAGCCGACCGTTGCCGACGGGCGCCTCTACGTCACCACCACCGCCGATGTGACCCACTGCTTCGACGCTGCGACGGGCAAACTGCAATGGGCCAAGAAGATGCCCATGCAGGCCGTGCGGACGATCATCGATGGCGTGCTGCTGCCCTCCGGCCGCCACCTGATCGCCTACGACGCCGCCACGGGCAAGGAGTTGTGGCGCAAAGAGAATGTCAACTCCGGCGTGCGGGCGCCCCTCCACTGGCGTCACAAGGGCAAGAGTTACGCCATCGCCGGGTACGACCGGGGCCACTGGCGGGAGAACAAGGGCGGGGCGATCTGCGTCGAGCCGAAGACCGGTAAGGAACTGTGGCGGATTCAGGAAGGGCTGGGCAAGAATGCCGATTCACTCTACCTCGCCGACGACACCCTCTTTGCCAACGTTCAGACCCAGCGCAAAGCCCCCGGCCAGGTCGGGGCGTTTCGCCTCTCAATCGATGGAGCCAGAAAGGCCTGGGAACTGCCCGAGAAGTACACTTACAAGGCCCAGAACCGCCCGCTGATCGCCAGCGATGGGCTGCTGCTACACCGGAACGGTGACAAGAGCGGCAAGGCCGTGATTGTGAAGATCGACACCGGCGAGATCGTCCGGGAGGTGCAGTTCCCGAGCGCACGGGGCTTCC
>CAYTQL010000384.1:0-3172 GCA_964439555.1 uncultured Planctomycetaceae bacterium
CGTCGACGATCACGATTTTGTCGTCCTGGACGACGTACTGCTGGTCGCGCTTGTACAGGGCGCGGGCGGTGAGGGCCTGGACGACCAGCTCCTCGCGCCGCCGTGCGCCGGACCAGACGCCGCCGAGCGGTTCGGCCAGTTCCGCCAGGCGTCGGCGTCCCCGGCCGGTCAGGTCGATTTCGCGGTAGCGCTCGTTGAGTTTCCAGTCGGCGTCGAGTTCCAACTGCCCCGCCAGCTCGGCCGCCCGGTGAAACGCCTCGACCTGCTCCTCGTTGGGCGCCTCTCCGGAGATGATCAGCGGCGTGACCGCTTCGTCGATGAGCACGGAGTCCGCCTCGTCGATGATCGCGAAGTGCAGCCCGCGCTGGACGAGCCGGTCGGTTCCGCTCTGGGTCCCGTCGACGAGTTTCGCCAGAAGCGCGGCCGGGAGGGACCGCAACCGCCCCAGCGCCAGGCGGTCGCGGAGGAAGTCGGCGCAGACTTCCTTATTCGTGCAGTAGGTGACGTCCGCGAGGTACGCTTTCCGCCGGGCGTCCGGCGGCATTTCCTGGTCGATCGCCGCGGCGCGGAGCCCGCAGAAGCCGTAGATCTGGTCCATCCACTCCGCGTCGCGCCCGGCGAGGTAGTCGCTGGTGGTGATCACGTGACACCCGCGTCCGCGCCACCCGGCCAGTGTGGCCGGGAGGGTCGCGGTGAGCGTCTTGCCCTCGCCGGTGGCCATTTCGGCGACGCACCCGTGGTAGATCGCCAGCGCCCCGGCCACCTGGACGCGATAGGGGCGCTCGCCGAGGCGGCGGTGGGCGACCTCGCGGACCAGGGCGAACCCGCGCCGCACGTCCCGGCGGGTCTGGCGGTTGCGGCGGAAGCGCTCGCGCAGTTCGGTCGCCTGCTCGCGGAGGCGGGCGTCGGGGAGGTCGGCGAAGTCCTTCTCCAGCGCCAGCACGCGCGACGCCTCGGAGAGGAAACGCCCCGGGCGACTGCGCGCGCGGCGAAGTCGCCCGGCCGCGCGGTCCCACAGGGCGTCGAGGCCCTTGGGCAACTCGCGCTTGTCGCGCGGGACGCTGAGGTTCCGCCACAGTGCCGCCGGAAGCGCCGTCATGCCGACATCCTCCGGAGAATCAACTGCTCCAGCGAGCGCCACCACTGCCAGAGCAGCGGCTTGGACGGAAGCGTGAAGCGGACGAGGACCACCTGCCCCGGGCGGAGCAGCCCGGGCCCGGATTCCGGACGGAGGAGGATCGTGAAGAACCGCTCGGCCGCCTTGGCGCCCTCGGGGTCCTCGGTGCGGATCGCCCCGCCGCCGGCGTAGCCCAGCGCCTGGGAGGGGAGCTTCTTGCTCCCGGCGGGGAGGACCTGCTCCACCCGGGCGAGCCACTCGCGGTTCGGGTCGCGGCGGAGGCGTACCTCGGCCAGTTCGTTCGCCTCCGCGCCCACCAGCGCCGCCTGGGCCTGCGGGGTCACGGCGCGGATGTGCAGTTCCCCGGCGTCGGCGACCATGCCCAACTGGTCGCCCCGGCGGAGGAAGCTCCCGGTGACCCGGTCCGCCTTGGGCGAGACCCACGTTCCGGAGAGCTTCGCGCGGACCTCCAGGGCGTCGAGCTGCTCGGCCAGCCAGCCGATGCGCTCCTCCAGCGCGGCGATGTTCAACCGGATGATCTGCGGGGTCATCGGGTGCCCGGGACGCCCGGGTTTGCGAGGGTCGGCTTCGGGGGGGCGGATGGTCGCGCCCAGGGCCCGGGCCAGCTCGGCGCCGAGCAGGTCGCGGCGGGCGCGGAGCTGCTCCATCTGCGCCGTCAACTCGGGGTTGCGCAACACCGCCACCACGTCGCCGGATTCCACCGGCGTGCCGTCCGGGAGGATGCGCTCGAGGAACCCGGCCGCCCCGGCGCGGGCGACGCTCAGGTGCACCGGCTCGACGACCGCCTCCACCCGCTCCCGGTCCGGCGCGGAGATCGCCCCGAGCCCCACGCCCAGCGCAGCGACCACCGCCGCCGTGCTGAGGGTCGCCCGCCCGCGGGTCCGCTGGAGCTCGGGGCTGGTGAACAGGTAGTGCAGGAATTTGCCGATCGGCGCCAGCGTCCACATCGCCGCGGCCACGAGGCCCAGCAGGGCGGCGATCACCGCCAGCGCCTTGGGCAGCCGGTCGGTCAGGAACGCCAGGATCATGAACAGGATGAACAGTCGGTACGCCACGCTCGCCGGCCCGTAGAGCAGGAACCAGACCCGCTCGCCGGTCGAGTGGGCGGGGTTCCGCAGACGCTTGACGCCCCAGGCGTACTTCCGGACCAGGTAATAGAGGTAGTCCTTCGACCGCTGGGCGAGGTTGGGGATCTCCAGCAGGTCCGAGAGGATGTAGTAGGCGTCGTAGCGCAGCAGCGGGTTGCCGTTGAACAGCAGGCTGCTGACGCCCGCGATGAACATCATGTTGTAGCAGAGGACGTGGAGTGTGGTTCCCGGGCTGGTGTTGCCCCAGACGATCGCCGCGGCGGCCGCGACGGCCAGCTCCACGTACATCCCCGCCGCGCCGACGATCGCGCGACGCCACTTGCTGCGGAACGCCCAGGCGCTGGAGGCGTCCACGTAGGGCAGGGGCATGAACACCAGGAACATCACGCCCATTACGTGCACCTCGCCGCCGACGCCCGAGCGCCGCCCGAACTTCTTGCACGCGAACCCGTGTCCGAATTCGTGGATGACCTTCACGATCACCATCGCCGCGTACAGCCAGATCAGCTTGTCCGGCTGGAGCATGACGTCGGCCCCGCGGCCTAGGCTTCCGGCGTTGGTCACCACGTGGTAGAGCCCGGTCCCGACGAGCCCGAGCCACAGGATGAACGCGGGCGTGGTGAACAGGAGCCCGAACAGCGCCACCCAGCGGTCGAGGAAGCGGTCCGGGTCGATCAGCGGGATGCGGATGAACAGGAGGTTGGTCAGTTGCGACTTGATCTCCCGTCCGCGGCGCTTCTTGTAGCGGGTGAAGAGCCCCTCGGCGTCGGGGGGCAGTTCCGCCTGAATGAGGTTCGAGGCGTAGAGCTGCCCGAGCAGGTGGATCGCCTCGCCCTGGGTAGGCGCCTCGTCGCCGAGCTGTTCGTTGCAGACCTCCCAGACCTGCGCCACCCAAGGTAGATGATGATTGCCAAAACAATGAAAAGCCCTATCACAAGGTTTACCT
>CAYTQL010000385.1:0-1098 GCA_964439555.1 uncultured Planctomycetaceae bacterium
GCGAACCGATGCGAAAGTAAACTCGCCGGGCGGGGAAGTCAAAGGCAAATGCAAAGCCCCGGTCCGCCCGGGGTGCGCGTCCGTATTGTGGCATGACCATCTTGGTCATGCGTCCCAAGGCCGTCTCGGTCGTGGGGCACGGGCAGGACGCCCATGCCACGAATTTGTCGCGCACTTCTCCGCTGCCGGGCGGGCGCGACGAGGAAATAGACATGCGCCGCAGGTTGGAGTTTGGTCCCGTTCCCCATCACCGTCGGGGCGAGGCGCTGGATCGCCTGGACGGGGTTCTCCCCCCGGGCTCGGGCGGCCAGCGGGGTCGCTGGCTGTGGTGGGCTCGGCGCGGGCGCCGCTGCTGCGCCGTCGCGGCGGTGCTCGAGGCGCCCGGCCGGCTGGGCTTCCTCTACCACGATTCGCTGGAGGACCCGCGGACCCGTCCCGGCGCACTGCGATTGCTGATCCGGCGTCTGACGCGTCACGTGCTGGGGGGTCCGCTCGGGCTGGTGCAGGTCTTCCTGGACGGGGCGAGCCCCGCGCACCGCCGGCTGCTGATCCGCAGCGGGCTGGTGCGCCTCGGCGAGCTGATCTACATGCGTAAGCCCCTTCCGCCGCGGCCGAGCCCGGCCGACGGCGTGCGCCTGCTCCGTTACGGGCAGTACGCCGAGTGGGATCTCGAAAGGCTCCTGGCGCGGACGTACGAGGGCTCGCGGGACTGCCCCGCCCTCTGCGGGCGCCGGCGCTTGACCGACGTGCTGGCATCCCACCGCGGCGCCGGACTGTTCACCCCCGAGGCCTGGCGAATCGTCGTGATGGACGGGACCCCGGCCGGGTGCGTGCTGGTCAACGACATGGACGCCGAACCGGACGCGGAGATCGTCTACCTCGGCGTGACGCCGGAATTCCGTGGGCGGAAGCTCGGGCGGGCCCTGCTCCGAGCGGCCGAGGCGGACGCGGCGCAGCGGGGGCGCGAGGCGCTGCGTCTGGCCGTTGACGCCGGGAACGCCCCGGCCGTGGGGTTGTACCGCTCGGAGGGGTTCGTGAGCCTCCGCCGCCGCGACGCCTACGTGCGCCTCCCGGGCCCGCAAGGCGCCCCGATCTCCG
>CAYTQL010000385.1:1108-3157 GCA_964439555.1 uncultured Planctomycetaceae bacterium
CAAAGCCCCTGTGAGCAACGTGTGGACGAAACTTTTTTTTCTCCGCCAAGGTCCCGCCAGTCATGAGGTTGGAGCCTGTGGATAAGAATGCCTCGCCTTTCGCGTTGACGACCGGGCTTCCGATGGGTTGAATAGGTCCTTGTCGCGTGAGCGAGGCGGGACAAATCTCTTTATTTCCCCGCAGCAATACAGGGCAGTTCTGAGGCATTAGTCGCACCTTTCGTGCGGTGCAGAGAAAGGCGAATATGGCTGAATCA
Organism: uncultured Planctomycetaceae bacterium; assembly: GCA_964439555.1. Taxonomy (GTDB): domain Bacteria; phylum Planctomycetota; class Phycisphaerae; order SM23-33; family SM23-33; genus CAYTQL01. The sequence continues at coordinate 1,366 of CAYTQL010000385.1, forward strand.
GCGGACATCGTGCGCGCCGACCGGGAGCTTGAGCAGGGCATTCTCGCGACGCTGATGAACAAAATCGGCCAGCGGAAATTCAACGCCTGGTTCCGACACGGCGCGACGCTCAAGCTCGAGGACGGGCATATCCGCATTCTGGTCCCGAATCCCTTCGTGGCCAATTGGATCGAGACGCATTTCCAACCGGCGATCGTCGAGGCGGTCGGGGCGCACATCGAAGAGCCCCCGTCGGTGCTGATCACCGTCGATCCCGAGCTCAACACCCGCGTCCGCAACAAGCAGCGGGACATGCAGGCGGAGATGGTCTCCAAGGCCACCCACGGGCGGGTCCGGACGCCGTCGCCGCCGGCGACGACGCTGCGGCACAAGCTGGGCGACTTCGTCGTCGGCGAGGCGAACCGCTTGGCCTACGGGGCGGCGGTGGCGGTGGCCTCGGGCAACGCGCCGTTCAACCCGCTGTTCATCCACGGACACTGCGGGGTCGGCAAGACCCACCTGCTCCAGGGCGTCTGCAACGCCGCCAACAGCGTCCACCGCGGCGGACGGAAGCTCAAGTGGCGCTACGTCACCGGCGAGCAGTTCACCAACGAGTTCATCCAGTCGGTCCGCAAGAAGACCACCGCCGAGTTCCGCGCCCGCTACCGCGGGCTGGACCTCCTGGCGATCGACGACGTGCACTTCCTCGCCGCCAAGCGCGCGACGCAGGACGAGTTCCTCCACACCTTCAACGCCATCGAGGCGGCGGGCAAGCAGGTGGTGATGGCTTCGGACGCCCATCCGCGCCTCGTGGGGGACCTCAACGAACAGCTCACCAGCCGCTTCCTGGCCGGGATGGTCGTGAAAATCGACCCGCCCGACCGCCAGATGCGACTCGAAATCCTCCGTCGCCGCGCCAAGGCGATGAAGCTCTCCGTCCCCAAAGACGTGCTGGAGTACATCGCCCTGCACATCCGCGGGTCGGTCCGGGAACTGGAAGGCTCGCTGATCAACCTCGCGGCCCTTTCGGCCCTGGAAGGCGGGAAGATCACCCTCGCGATGGCGACCGACGCCCTCGCCGACCACCTCGCCCGCACCGACAGCGCGATCACCCTCGGGGACATCGAAGCGACGGTCGCGCCGTATTTCGGGGTCACCCCGGCCGACATCCACAGCAGCCGACGGACGCGGACCGTCTCGGTCGCCCGGATGATCGCGATGTACCTCGCCCGCCGACACACCCGCATGAGCTTCCCGGAAATCGGGCGGTTCATGGGCAAGAACCACTCCTCGGTCGTCCTCGCCTGCCAGCGGATGGACAAGGCCCTGGAGGAAAATGCCGACCTGGACTGGACCACCCCCGCCGGCAAACGCGGGATGCCCGCACGCAAACTCCTGGAGGTGCTCAACGAGCAGCTCTAGCGCAGGCGACCGGGACCGCGACGGCGGAGAGTCGCGCAAAGCACTGAACGACAGACAAGCCTGTGCCTCTGCGGCGGCATCGCATTGACCGCGTCGGACGGCGCCGACGTGAGGCAATCACGGATGAGAAGACGACGAGGCGCCTGCCCCCGCCTGAGAACGGCAGGGGGCAGGCCCGGTCGTCCCCCCCCCGGTTGCTGAGTGCGAAACGCGGGCAGCTCTTCGAGAGGCCCGGCCCGCGGCCCCGCGCCGACCGAGGGGGAACCGAGCCCCGCAACCCGCAATTCCCCGGCTCGCCGCTCCGCCACCGGCGCCCCTTGCGGCGCGTTGAATGACCGAAGGAGAAGCTATGAAGTGAGCCACCCCCGGCTCGGGTAGTCTTTGGATTTAG
>CAYTQL010000386.1:0-3150 GCA_964439555.1 uncultured Planctomycetaceae bacterium
TTTGCCCCAGCTTTTCTTGGCTTCGCCACGAAGCTGACGCCACTGACCTTTGAGGATATGTTCGGACATGCTTTCTACTCCCGCTTCGGGTGTAAGGTTGGGGTGGGGATCGCTCAGTCCGTGACGTCGTCGACGCCCCGACCTGCGGCGTCCATCGGTTGCTATCTGCGTTTCGGTCTCATGATCCATCGGGAGAGGGCGAACGCCACGATCCCGACACCCAGGGCGACCACGCCGGTGAGCAGCGCCGCAAGGGCGGCGCCGAACCCGGACAGCGCCGCGTACACCGCCGCGAGTCCGAAGGCCATCGCGGTCACCACGGCCAAGCCGGCGATGACCAGCAGCACCCCGTCGGCCGCGAAGCGCGGCTTGCGGGGCTGGCGCGCCTCGTGATAGGCGATCGCCACATCCAGCGCGACGTCGATGAGCGCCCAGAGCTTCTTCATTACCGACGACCGCTCATGATCGCGCCGGTCACCAGCCCCGCGCACAGGGCGATCACGGCCGTGGTAAAAGGGTGCTCTTCGACGGTCTCCTTGAAGTGCTCGGCGCCTTCGCCGGCGCGTTGCCGCGCAGCGGAGGCCTTGTCCTGGGCCATTGTACTGACGCGCTCGCGGACGTCGTGAATCTTCTCGCCCGAGGCGTTCTTGAGCGCCTTCATCAGGTCGCTGACGTCCGAGCGGAGCTGCTTGAGATCCTCGCGGACCGATTCGAGCTCTTCCTGTGTCTGCTTGCTTTCGGTCATGGGTCGATGCCTTTCGTGTTTGTCTCTGCGTGTTCGGCTGACCGGGCGACCGCCGAGCGATCGCCCGTTGCGGCAGCGGTGCTACTGGGCTTCGGTGATTTCCAGGCGGAAGGTGCTGCTGTCGTCGAGTTCCTCGTCTATCGCCCGGACGGTGATCTTCACCTGGTGATCGCTCACCAACGGGGCGTCCTCGGACGCTTGGATGGTGTAGGTCTGCTTGTCCTCGACGATCACCTTGTCCGGCAGGGCGATCGTGACGCCTTCGGGGAGGTTCTCGAAGTCCACGGAGACCTTGTCGTCGAGGTTCCTCCGTTCGATGGTGAGCACCAGATCCAGGCTGCCCCCGCGCTGGAGGGTCACCTCTTCGGGCGCCGTGGCGAGGGTCAACTCTGCGACGCCCTCGGCGTCGGTCGGCTCGTCGCCCTGCTCGCAACCGAGGATCGCCAGCGTCAGAAGCCCCGTGAGCATAAGTGCTTGAATCTTCATCGGTTTCTCCTTTCGCCGGTTTCTCTTGAAGCGCCGTCCCGCACCGGGACCGGACGCCGGTAAAACGCTATTCCCGCCGCCGCGCCGAATTCCACGCGCCCCGTCGAATTTCCCATTTCCGTCACCCGGCTTTCTGCCGCGGGGGTTCCCCGTCTTTGTTTCGCGCGTCCCGTTCGTGGGCTTCGACGAGGTGATACTTGAGCAGAACCCAGATTGTCAGGTCGATCGGGATCGCCAGGATCAGTCCGGCGACGCCGAAAATGTTGCCCCAGAGGATGATCGTGAACAGCGTGACGATCGGTGGGATGTGCACCGCCCGCTTCATGACCATCGGGGTCACGAAATAGGACTCGAGGGACTGAACCACGAGGTAGACGCCGAAAACCCCGACGACCTGCGTGAGGCCCTGGGTCGTCGCGATCAGCAGCGATAACAGCAGCGTGACCATCGGTCCGAAGGTGGGCACCACCTGGGTGATCCCGGCGAACAGCGCCAGCGGGAGAGCGAACGCCAGCCCGATGATCCAGTAGCCGACGCCGAAGACCGCGGCGATGAGCACCATGCTGAACACCGTGCCGATCAACCACCAGCGCAGTTCGGGCATCAGCTCGGCCGCCGCCTTGCAGGTCGGTTCCTGCCGACCGGGGGGCAGCAGCTTCGTCGCCGGGCCCAGAAGCGCTCCCGGCGGTCGGGCGAGGAGGTACGCTGCGGCGATCAGCACCACCGCCACGGCCAGCAGGGCGGTCAGAACGCTGTTGGCGAACCCGGGAATCCACGCCGCCAGCGATCCGCCGGTGAGCACCCGCCCGGCGATTTCGCCCAGTTCGTCGACCGTCAGGCTCCCGGCAACGCCCAGCGAGCGGCCGAAGTCCTGCAAGCCGTCGTTGGCGCGTTGGCGGATCTCCGGGAGTTGCCGGATGTTCTGCTGGATCGGCTCGTAGAGGAACCATCCGAGCAGCCCGAGCGCGGCCGCGATGACGACCAGGAAGATCGCCAGCGTCGCGAAGGCCCGAAACCGCGCCGGACCGGGGAGGCGGTCGCAGACCGGCTGGAGCGCCGCGGCCAGCGCCGCTGCGCCCAACAGACCCAGCAGCATGAATTGGGCTGCGGCGAAGTAGCGCAGAACCACGATCACCACCAGTCCCCAGAGGAACAGCCCGATCAGTGAATGCACGCGAACCGGAAGCGGGCAGCCGCGTCCGGGGGTATCCGGACAGTTTTTTTCACCGGCAGCGTCCGGGTTCTGTCGTTGCGCGTCGTTTTCCGCCATACGGACGAAACCCCAGTACATGTCAAGAATGCATCGGTGTTGTGTGACCGTCATCACATGCTATCCCGGCCCGACGCCGCGCTCCGGCGGGGGCGTCCCCAATTTTATCTCCGCCGTTCCCTCAGGGCGCCTGGGAGAATCCACCGCCCGGGCTGAGGGGATGTGGACATTTGCCCACTTGCCGGAAGAAGTAACAGGGGCAATGGGATATGCCCGCAATTTGGGTTGTCCGCGGGAAGGGCGGGTCGCAACGTCCCTGGCTAGAATGCGGCAGATGCAACGAAATCGGGCGCGTCGTTCGCGGTGTGCGGCGGCGGGGCTTCCGGAGTTTTGCGGTGGGCTATGCAGTCCGGCCAGATCGCCTCCGTCCGATCCGAGGGGGAAGCGCGGTGAGGTCATTCCGGCAATTCCATGAATGTGCGAGGGGAGGCGTCACGCCGTACAAGCCCGTTGCGCTTCGCCATCCGCCTTGAGCCCCGAGCCCTGATGCCGGTCCGGCGATTGTCGCCCCCTCACACGGCCGTGTGCAGGTACCCCCGGGCGGTGGCGAACCAGCCGCTGCCCCAGCGTCGGAGTCCGTGGAGGTACAGGGCGCCTTGGGCGACGGGCGTCAGTTCCCGTTTTTGTTTTAATAATAAGGCGACCACCG
>CAYTQL010000387.1:0-3137 GCA_964439555.1 uncultured Planctomycetaceae bacterium
GCCTCCAGCCGGCCAGCGGGGTGGCGCTGGACGAAGACCGCCTCGTCAGCGACGAGGACTTCAAGCGGCTCGTGGCGATCCTCCGCCTCGCGGTCCCGTACACCGGGCTGATCCTCACCGCCCGCGAACGTCCGGAGCTGCGGCGGGAGGTCATGAGCTTCGGCGTCTCGCAGATCGACGCCGGCAGCCGGATCGAGCTCGGGGGGTACACCGAGACCGGAGACGCCCAGGTCATGGAGCACGAGCAGTTCTCGCTCGGCGACGTCCGCTCGCTGGACGAGGTCGTCCGCGAGCTGCTCGGCGACGGGTACATCCCGAGCTGGTGCACGAGCTGCTACCGGCTCGGCCGGACGGGCGAGCATTTCATGGAGTTCGCCGTTCCCGGGTTCATCAAGCAGTACTGCACGCCCAATGCCCTGACGACGCTGATGGAGTACCTCACCGACTATGCCGGCGAGGAGACCCGCGCCGTCGGCGAACGCGCGGTCCGCGCCGAGCTCGAGCGGATGGAGGACTCCCCCCTCAAGCAGACGCTCACCGAACGTCTCCACGCCATCCGCACCACCGACCAGCGGGACCTGTACTTCTAGGCTGTGTCTGACATATCCAATCCGGGCTTCGAGCCGGCCGGCTCGCACCTGGGTGCGGTCGGACCGTCCCGGCGAGGGCCTCCTGCCCATGCCGCAGGGGAGACGGCGGCTGCGGCGGGCCTTTACCGTCGCCTCACAGCCCACTGTCGGGCGAGGACGGAGGCGGCTTCCTGGAAGGTCGGGTGGGCGTGGATCGTCGCGTCGAGCAGGGCGAGGGTCAGGTCGTTCCGCATCGCGAGGGCGAACTCCTGGATCAGGTCCGTCGCATGGGGCCCGGACCACAGGGCGCCGTGAATCCGGCCGGTTTGGGGGTCCACGGTCACCTTGAGCTGACCTTCGGTCTCCTCGTAGACCAGCGCGGTCCCGGAGTTGCGGTAGGCGTAGCGGAGCACGCGGACCTTGCCGTGGCGCTGCTTCGCCTCCGCCTGGGAGAGCCCGACCTGGGCGACCTCCGGGTGCGTGTAGATGCCCACGGGGACCACCGCCCGGTCGTCCGACGCCTCGCCGCCGGTGGCGTTCTCCGCCGCCACGACGCCCATCCGGTCGGCGAGGTGGGCGTACTGACGCCGCTCGGCCACGTCGCCGATGGCGTAGAGGTTCGGGACGTTCGTCCGGCAGGCGTCGTCGACGGCGATCACGCCCTGGTCGGTTTCCACGCCGGCGGTCTCCAGCCCGATCTCCTCGATGTTCGCCGTGCGCCCCACGGCCACGAGAAGCCGCTCGGCGCGGACGGCGCTGCCGTCGTCGAGGGTGAGGTCCACCGCGTCGTCGCCGACCTCGGCGCCCCGGACGCGCGCGCTGGTGAGCACGTGCACGCCGCGGGCCTCCAGCAGCCCGCGGACGACCTTGGAGGCGTCCTTGTCCAGCGGGGGCAGCAGTTCCTCGAGCATCTCGATCAAGGTCACCGGAATGCCTGCCTCGGCGAACAGGCAGGCGAACTCGCAGCCGATCACCCCACCGCCGATGATGGCGATCGAACCGGGCAGGTCCGTCGCGGTGCACGCCTCGTCGGTGGTCATCACCCGGGGGGAGTCCCACGGGAGGAAGTCCGGGCGGACCGGGCGCGATCCGCTCGCCAGGATGGTGCGTTCGGCGCGGATCCGTCGCGTGCCGTCGTCGGTTTCGACGACGACCGCGTCCGGTCCGTCGAGGCGCGCCCGACCTCGGATGAGCTCCACGTTCCGCTGGGACGTCGCGGCGGATTCGGTCCGGGCCCGCAGTTCCGCGACGACCTCGGCCACGCGCGTCATCATCGCGGCCCCGTCCACGCGTCCGGCCGCCGGCTCGACCCCGAGCGTCTCGGCGCGGCGCATCCGCCAGGCCAGGTCGGTCGCATGAAGCATCGCCTTGGTCGGCATGCACCCGACATTGAGGCACACCCCGCCGAGATGGGCCCGCTCGATCAGCGCCACGCGGGCGCCGCGAAGGGCGGCGTGTCCGGCGGCGGCAAGTCCGCCGGGCCCGGCGCCGAGCACGGCAACGTCGAACGTATCGTTCTGTTCAGTCATAGCTCACGAGGGAAAGGGACAAGGGAAAAGGCACGTCGCGACGCCGGCTCAGCCCCTCCGGGCGGCAAGGGCGCCGACCAGCAACCCGACGGCGACGGCCGCGAGGAACATCGCCACGACCCACACCCAGGCGGCCCGCTGGCCGAAGTTCAGCGTCCAGCCCATCGACCGAATCCGCTTGGGCGCCCACACCCGGGTATCGTCCGGGGCGACGTAGAAGGCGATCCACTTCGGCCCGTGCCAGTTCTCCGCCTTCTGCCACTCCTGCTCATTGCGCTGCCGCTGGGACGAGGTCATCGCCCGGACTCCTTCGCTGCGCGGGTCCGCCCGGTCTACAGCTCCGCGATACGGTGGAATTCCTCGGCCAGGGCGGGATACAGCCGGGTGTACTGCTCGTAGTACTTACGGTAGAGCGAGCGGTTTTTGGCGTTCGGCTTGATCTGCCGGGTCACGGAGATGCACTGCTTGCAGGCCTGCTTGATGTCTTTGTATTCCCCGGCCCCGACCATCGCGAGCATCGCCACGCCGAAGGCGCCGCCTTCCTCGGTGTTGATCATCTCGCACGTGCAGCCGTAGATGTCCGCCTGCATCTGCCGCCAGAACTTGCTCCGCGCGCCGCCGCCGGAGAGGCGGATGCGGCGGATCTTCTGCCCGACGTCGCGGAGCAGTTCGACCGCGTCGTTCATGGCGAAGGTCGCCCCCTCCATCACCGCGCGGGTCAGTTCGCTCTTGGTCGTGCGGTTGTGGATGCCGATGAACGCCGCCCGCGCCAGCGGGTCGGAATGCGGGGTCCGCTCGCCGGTGAGGTAGGGCAGCCAGAAGACGCCCTCGCAGCCCAGCGGGGCCTCGGCGGCGGCGTCGGTGAGCAGCGCGTAGGGGTCCATCTTCTGGCGCTTGGCCCGGCGGACCTCCGCCTGCCCGAGCACGTTGCGGAACCACTGGAAGCTTCCCCCGGCGCTGAGCATGCAGCCGAAGAGGCAGTATTCCCCGGCCACCGAGGCGCAGAAGGCGCCCACGCGGGATTCGGGGTCCACCTTGT
>CAYTQL010000388.1:0-3136 GCA_964439555.1 uncultured Planctomycetaceae bacterium
CCGAGATCCACGCATTTCTGCTTCGCGAACGCCAGCCAGTCCTTCAACTCGGCGTCGAGGGCCGTCTCGGCTTCGAGATCGATCGGCACGTGCAGCAGCGAGCAGCTCGGCGCCAGCAGGACGCGCTCGTCGCCGAGGGCGTCAATCGCCCGGCGGACGGTTTCCAAGGCCGCGTCGAGGTCGGTCCGCCAGACGTTCCGCCCGTCGATGAGCCCTAGCGAGAGGCTCATCGAGTCCGGGAGCGCCTCGAGGACCGGGCTCAACTGCTCCGGCGCGCGGACGAGGTCGAGGTGGATCGCCGTGACCGGCAGGGAGAGGGCGAGTTCGGCGTTCCGGCCGAGTTCGCCGAAATAGGTCGCCAGCATCAGCGGAACCCCGCCGCCGACGGCGTCTGCCAACCGGGCGTAGGCGGGCTGGAAGGCGGCGCGGGCTTCGGCGGTCAGGTCGCCGCAGAGGATCGGCTCGTCGAGCTGGATGCACTCGCACCGGTCGGCGAGTTGGGGCAGCAGCTCGGCGTAGAGTTCCACGATCCGGTCGAGATGGTCCCAGCGGGAGAAGCCCTCGGCGACGCTCTTGCCGAGTTGGAGGAAGCTCACCGGCCCCGGCAGGACCGCCTTGGCGGCGTGCCCGGCGTCGCGGGCCTCGGCGAGCGGGTCCAGCAGCGCCTGCGGGCAGAGCTCGAAGGACTGATCCGGCGCGAACTCCGGGACGATGTAGTGATAGTTCGTGTCGAACCACTTGGTCATCTCCATGGCGCGGGCGTCCTCGCGTCCGCGGGCCATGACGAAGTACGTATCGAGGTCCACCGGTCCGCCCTCGTGGGCGAAGCGTTCGGGGACCGCCCCGAGCATGGCGGCGGCGTCGAGCACCTGGTCGTAGAACGAGAAGTCCCCGACCGGGAGCAGTTCGACGCCCGCCTCGGCCTGGAGGGCCCAGTGCCGACGGCGAAGGTCGCGGGCGGTCTCGAGCAGCGTCTGGCGCTGCGTCTGGCCTTTCCAGTAGCTTTCGACGGCCCGCTTGAGCTGGCGGTCCGCTCCGATCCGGGGGAAGCCAAGGGTATGGGTGCGCATAGGGTCTCCTTTGTTTGCGGCGCGTTTCCTGAAGGATAGGCGCGTCGGGGGCGGGATGGTTGACGCGGAGTGACTGGGGCGAGGACGAATGGCGACTGTCGGTCTGCGCCGCGTTTCGGCGAGGGGGCGAGCGTGCCTCGCCCCGGCGATCCTCAGCCGTCAGTCGTGTCGGTCGTTGAGTATCTGCGGCCCGAAGCCTTCCTGGGCGGGTTGGTGGCGGTCGATGGCGAGCTTGCTGCGGAGGCTTTCGAGCATGCTGGCCTTCCTGCCGATGCCGCTGACCAGCAGGACGATCGGTTGCCGCCGCTGGTCGGCGAAGGTGATCACCAGCCGCCCGAAGCCCATCAGGCGCTCGAGGAAATCGCCGGTGTCCACGCGGGTGGAATACTCCTCGCGGGCGACCTGCTCACCCGTCTCGGTCGGGCCCATCTGGATGTTCAGGTAGTTCGGCGTGACCGCGACGTAGTAGAAGAGCCCGCGGACGTAGCTGAAGACCACCGCCGCGGAGAAGAGGCCCGCGAGGATGACGTAGCCCCGCCAGTCGATCAGGACCCCGAACTGCCGGAAGAACCCGCCCAGCGAGTCGATCCAGTCCAGGAACGCCAGCCACAGCAGCAGCGTCACCACCGCCAGAACGACGATCGTGAGCACCTTCACCGACAGCTCGAACTCGTCGATCAGGAAGTTCAGAATGAACACCCCCAGCCAGATGCCGCCGATGGCGCGGTCATAGTCGGTGGTGCTCGTGAGCACCGCCGCGACGATGGAGGTGACGATCATCGGCCAGTAAAGCACCTTCCGCGACCAGTTGAAGACCACCAGCCATTCGTTGATGTCCGTGTCGGCGCGGAGGACCTTCTGCACCCGGAGGCGCGTGCGGATGGTCTTCCGCATGAACAGCCAGATGACCACCCCGAGCGCCGCCAGCATCCCGGGCACGAAGAAGACGATCCACTGCGTGGTGTTCCAGTCGTTCATCGATCTCCCTCAGTTCCAGGGCGCCCCGGAGACCGCGAAGAACGCGAAGGCCTCCGGGTCACGCCATGTCCGCCGCGGTCTCTGCGTCCACGGGGGGCATCTCGCCGTTCTCACCATGCAAACGTGCTCTGCCAGGCGGTCTTGGCGGCGTCGAGCGTTACGTCGATCAGGGTCTGTCCGCCGCGGCGGACGGTCAGGGCGTCGGCGTCGGTGATGCGCCCGAGTTCGGCGACCGGGCAGTCGCACACGATGCGAAGGAAGGCGTCGTAGGCCTCCGGGGCGACCTCGACGAGGAACCGCCCGGCCGATTCGCCGAACAGCAGCGCCGCGTCCGGCAGGGCGGCGCCGGCGGCGGTGGGCATCGCCTCGATGTCCAGGTCCATCCCCACCGCCCCGCCGAAGGCCATTTCCGCGGCCGCGACGGCCAGGCCGCCCTCGGAGAGGTCGTGGCAGGCCCGGACCGCCCCGGCCTCGATCGCCTGCTGGATCGCCCGCATCGTCTTCAGCGAACTCGCCATGTCCACCGGCGGGACGTCGTTGCCGGTCTCGAGCCCCAGGGCGTCGAGCAGGTGGGTCCCGCCGAGTTCGCCGCCGGTCCGCCCGAGCAGGAAGAGGCGGTTTCCCGCGGCCTTGGCGTCGGCGGTGACGCAGCGGGAGACGTCGTCGAGGACGCTGATGGCGCTGATCAGCAGCGTGCCCGGGATGGCGATGGTCTCGCCGGCGTCGGTGACGAACTCGTTGTTCAGCGAATCCTTGCCGCTGACGAACGGTGTCCCGTAGGTCTTCGCGGCGTCGTAGCAGGCCTTGGCGGACTGCACGAACCCGCCCATGCGGTCGGGCTTGGTGCAGTTGCCCCAGCAGAAGTTGTCGAGGATCGCGGTCCGCTCCAGGTTCCCGCCGACGGAGACGAGGTTCCGCAGCGCCTCGTCCACGGCGTGCAGGGCGGACTGGTAGGGGTCGAGGTCGCCGAAGCGCGGGTTCATTCCGCAACTGATCGCCACGCCCTTGCGGCTGGCGAGCACGGGGCGGACGACCGAGGCGTCGCCCGGGGCGTCCTCGGATTCGCCGACCAGCGGCTTGAGCGCGCT
>CAYTQL010000389.1:0-3132 GCA_964439555.1 uncultured Planctomycetaceae bacterium
ACATCCTCGGGCGGGCTTCCTTGAGCTTCAGCAGCTTCTCGTGCTTCTCGCCGTGGTGTTCGGCGAGGAACTCCAGCACCTCCTTCTCCTGCTCCTCGGTGATCCTGCGGTGACGCCGCCCGCGCCGCGGGCCGTGACGGGGACCGTCATCGTCCCCGGCGGGGGGCGGACCCTCGGGCGGAGGGCCCGGGGGCGGTTCGTGGGCGCCCTCCCGGGCGCAGACCGCCCCGCCGAAAAGCACCAGCGCGGCAAGTGAGGCTGCCAGTCGTGTTCGCGTTGAGGGCATGGTGCGTCTCCTGCTCAGCCGGTCAGGTCGTTCAGCGGGTCGGCGGCGTAGTCCTCGATTTCCTGCTCCAGGCGCTCCAGGTCGAGCTGCGTTTCCGCCTCCGACGCCGATTCGGTGAGGACCAGCTCGGACTCGATCCGGTCCATCTGCTCGTCGAGGACGTCGAGGTCGGCGTCGATGTCCCGCGTGAGCACTTCGGCGGCCAGCTCGTCGGGCACCCGAGTGTAGGGCTTGACCGGCGCGCGCGTTACCGGCGCGTCGGGGCGGTCGTCTTCCGGCGCGCCGCCGGGGCGGGCAAGCCATACGCCGAGAGCCACGATTGCGACCGCCGCCGCGGCCGCGGCAACGCCGATCCAGCGCCGGGCGCCCGATCCCCCGGACGTCGCCGCGCCGAGGCGCCGCGCGGTGCGGTGCAGCGTCTGCGGCGGCGGGGAGGCGTCCAGGCGGGGGGCGAGGGCCTCCTCGGCCGCGACGATCTCCCGCGCGGCGTCCAGCTCCTCGCCGGTCAGCTCGACCGGTTCGCCGTCGAGGTGCCGGGCAACGCGTTCGTCTTGTCGTTCGTTCAATGCCATCATGCACCCATGCGGCGTCGCAGCGCCGCCAGACCGCGGTGGACCTTCGCCAGGGCGGTCCCGATCGGGCAGTCGCACGCGGCGGCGATCTCCTTGAAGGTCATCCCGCCGAAGTGCCGCAGCAGGATCATCTCCCGCGTGGATTCATCGAGCGCCGCCAGGGCGTCGGACAGCTCGGCCGAGGCTTCCTCGAAATCCAGCCTCGCCTCCACGCCCGGCCCGTCGGCGCTGAGGCCCTCGGCGAGGGACCCGCTCTCGGGGCTCTCCTCCGAGAGGCTCAGCGTCCTCGGGGCCGTCTTCCGCCGCCGGTAACGGTCCCGCACCATGTTCGCGGCGATGCGGAACAGCCAGGGCTCGAACCGCCCGCGGTCGTCGTACCTGTTCAGTTGCCGAACCAGCTTGAGCATCATCTCGCCGAGCAGGTCCTCGGCGTCATGATGTCGGCCGGTGGCGCGAAGGAAGTAGCCGTACAGTCTCGGCCCGTACGTTTGAAGCAGCGCCTCGTAGGCGGATGCGTCTCCCGCCTGCGCCGATGCAATTGTCGTACGCAGCCGATCGGGTTCCATCGCTCCACACCGCCAAACGCCCCGGATGCCCCATTATTGCGGATTTCCGACGGCGTGTTAACCGCGGAGCGCGGCGCAAAAAGCAGGGGCGAGCAGCTCTGCTGCCGCGGAACGGAGACGGGCCTGCTTGCGGAACGCAGTTTCCGCACGCCGGACCTGTGCCCTCGTCCCGGGAGCGACGGAGCTGCCCGCCCCGGCGGGCCAAGGTGTGTCTGATCTATCGAATCCGGGCCTTCGGCGCGATAGATCAGAGGCAGCCTAATCCAGTTGTCCCTCGACGGCGTCGGTGGGCATCGCCGGGGGGCTCTCGAAGCGGCTGGGGACCTGGTAGTGCTGCCCGGAGTCGCTGGCGTCGATGAACCCGTGGGTGATATCCAGCACGTGGTACGCCTGCCGGCCCGTGCAGCGGTGGGCGCGTCCGGAGCGGATCGCCGCGGCCATGTCCGCCACGCCCAGCGAGCGGTAGTTCGGCTCCTGGTACGGGTGGGACAGCGGGACTTGCTCCCACTGGCGGTTCTCGGCGGTCAGCAGCTTGACCGGTCCGGCGAAGCCGTTGGGGTCGGGCGCCTGGATGGAGCCTTCGGTTCCGTGGACTTCGATGCGCGGGAGCATATGCCCCTGGACGGCGAAGCTGGTGACGATCGTGCCCACCGCGCCGCACTGGAAGTCCAGCGTCCCGGCGAGGTGGTCGGGGGTCTCCACGTCGATCGTCTTGCCCTTCTTGGGCTCGGAGAGGATCGTCCGCGGGGTCTTGAGGATTTTCGCGCTGCCGGTGACGCGCTCGACCGGGCCCAGCAGCATCGTCAGGGCGGTGAGGTAGTAGGGGCCCATGTCCATCATCGGCCCGCCGCCGACCTCGTAGTAGAACTCGGGGCTCGGGTGCCAGTGCTCGTGCCCTCGACCCATCATGAAGGCGTCGCAGGCGACGACCTTGCCGATGACCCCGTCGTCGATGAGCTTGCGGGCAGTCTGGTGCCCGGCGCCGAGGACGGTGTCCGGGGCCGAACCGACCCGCAGGCCCTTCTGCTCGGCGAGCTCCAGCACCGCCTTGCCCTCCTCGCGGGTGACCGCGAGGGGCTTCTCGGTGTAGACGTGCTTCCCGGCCTCGAGGGCGGCGAGGTTCACCGGCGTATGCGCCTTGGGAGTCGTGAGGTTGAGGACGATCTCCACGTCGTCGCGGGCGATCAACTCCTCGGTGCTGCACGCGTCGGGGACGCCGTGCTCCTTGGCCACCGCCCGGGCCCGGTCCGTGTCGAGGTCCGCGAGGGCGACGATTTCGAGAATGGGGAAGGTCTTCGAGAGCGGGAGGTACGCCTTCTGGGCAATGTCGCCGCACCCGACGACGCCGATCTTCACTGCATCCTGGGACATGCTCGTCCTTTCGTCGAAAAGAAGGTAGGACGACCGGGGTACAGGGAACCCGGAACTCGGCAAGGGCGTGGTCAGCGACACAAGCGGGATCGCCTTTGCGGGCCCGGTCCGTCCGGTCGCCCGGCGTCGTCAGTCGCCTTTGCCTGCGGCCCAGAGCATGCCGCGGCGCATGATGGTGAGCACCTCGGGGACCTCGAAGTCCTTGGCCACGTGCCCGAGGGCGCTGTAGAAGACCTTGCCCTGGCCCCAACCGCGCACCCAGGCCACCGGCCATAGCTTGGTCCGGAACATGGCCACGGCCAGCACGTGGACCCGGCCGTCGACCTCGAGCAGGTAC
>CAYTQL010000390.1:0-3131 GCA_964439555.1 uncultured Planctomycetaceae bacterium
CTGGCGCGGGCTCGTTCACGATGAGCTGCGCCGCTGGAGCGGCGCCCGGGCGGCCTGCCTGCTGGGCGGGGCGTTCTTCGGCGTCCATCACGTCTTCATCCTGTCGGGCATGATCGCCCCGGCGCTGGTGGCGGTCGCCTCCGGGGCCACGGTCGTCGCCGGGATCGTCTGGTCCGTGCTGCGCCAGCGGAGCGGCTCGCTGCTGACGCCTTACGTCGCGCACATCCTGGCGGACCTGGCGATCTTCGGGGTCGGCTGGGACCTGCTGCGCCGCGGGGGGGCGTCGCTATGACCGCCCCGGCGTCCGAGGCGCCCGTGACCGGTCCGCCGCCGAAGCGCGGCTTCGCCGCCATGGCGGGCGCGTACTGCCTCGGGACCTTCAACGACAACTTCTTCAAGCAGGCGGTCTTCCTGATCGCCGTCTACGCCGGGCGGGCGGAGCTCCAGGATGTCGCGGCGACGGTGTTCGCCCTGCCCTGGCTGCTGTTCGCCGAGCCCGCCGGCTGGCTGGCCGACCGCTTCGCCAAGCGGCGCATCGTCATCGCCGCCAAGGCGCTGGAACTGCTGGCGATGGGCATCGGCGCTGCGGGCATTCTCACCGGCTCGTGGGGGCTGATCATGGCGATGCTCTTTTTGATGGCGCTGCAATCGACGATCTTCTCACCGGCGCTGAACGGGTCGATTCCGGAGCTCTTCGGCGAGCAGAGAGTGGTCAAGGCCAACTCCGTGATCAAGATGCTCACGATTTCCGGCGTGCTGGTGGGCATCGTCCTGGCCGGGGTGGCGCTGGACGTTCCCGGGCGGGCGTGGGGGCTGCCCGTCGGGCGGGTGGTGGTCGCCGCGGGGGTGGTCCTGACGGCGCTGGCGGGGGTGGCGCTGAGTTTCGGGGTTTCCTCGGCCGCCGCGGCGGACCCGTCGGCGAAGCTCCCCTGGAGCGGGCCGGTGCGGACGCTGCGACGGCTGTGGGGTCTTCGGCGCGATCGGCTGCTGGCGACGATCATCGTCGCGGACGCCTTCGTGTGGTTCATCGCGGTGCTCCAGACGCTGCTGATCAACCAGGTCGGCGAGGCGATCGGGCTCTCGCAGCGAGGCACGAGCCTGTTGCTGATCCCCGAACTCGGCGGGTTCGCGCTCGGCGGGCTGCTCGCCGGGCGGATCATCCACGGCGACTGGTTCGGCAAGCTGCCCGCGGCGCTGCTCGGGCTGGGGGTGTTCAGCTTCGCCGCGTCCTTCACGCGCACGGTTCCGGCGGGCTGGCAGGTCCCGTGGTTCGCCGTCTCGCTGGCGGGGGCGGGCGTCTGCGGCGGCGTGCTGCTGGTGCCGATGGAGAGCTTCTTCCAGGTCCGACCCGCACCGCGGCAGCGGGGGGCGGTGATCGCCTCGGCGAACTTCGCCGCCTTTGCCGCCATGGCGCTGGCGGGCCCGTTCGACATCCTGCTGATCCGCCTCTCCGCCCCGGCCCCGCGGTTCCTCGCGGTGGCGCAGCTCTCGGTCATCGCCGCGGCGGCGCTGAAGATCGCGTTGAGCCGTTACGGGCCGACGCGGCAGCCCGAGCCGCGGGAGGAGCACCCATGATCGATCGTTTCTGGATTTTCGCGACGCGGGCGCTGCTGCGGCTGCGGTATCGCATCCGGGTGCGCGGGCTGGACGAGGTCGCCCGTCGCGACCGGTCGCGCATCCTCTTCCTGCCGAACCACCCCGCCCTGATCGACCCGATCATCATGATGGCGTTGCTGCGCCCGCAGTTCGCCCCGCGGGCCCTGGCCGACCGGGACCAGATCGACCGGTTCCTCATCCGCCGGCTTGCCCGCCGCTTCGGCGTCCGGCAGATTCCCGACCTGGCGAAGTACGGGCACGGCGCGCGGCGGAAGGTTCGCGCGGCGGTCGGGCAGATCATCGCCGACCTGCAACGCGGCGAGAACGTGCTGCTCTACCCGGCCGGGGAGCTGATGCGCCGGCGCTACACCCGCATCGGCGCCGCCAGCGCCGTCGAGCGGATCCTCACCGAGGCGCCGGAGACGCGCGTGGTGCTCGTCCGCCAGGTAGGTCTGTGGGGCAGCGGGTTCAGTTGGGCCTCCGGGCGGGAGCCGCGGGTCGCCGACGTGCTCAAGCGCGGCGCGCTGGGGCTGCTGGGCTCGGGCATCTTCTTCGCGCCGCGCCGCGAGGTCCGCATCGAGTTCCACGAGCCGGAGGACTTCCCCCGTCGCGGGCGCGCGGAGATCAACGACTACCTCCAACGGTTCTACAACGCCGAGGCGCCCCCGGCTGAGCGCGTCCCCTACACGCCGTGGTCGTCGCGGAAGCAGAGCGGCGACCGGCTGCCCGCCCGCCGGGCGGCCGAAGGGGCGGTGGAGGTCGGGCCCGAGACGCGCCGGATCGTCACCGAGCACCTCCGGGAGGTCAGCGGCGCGACGCAGTTCGCCGACGACGCCCGCCTCGACGCCGAGCTCGGGCTCGACTCGCTCGCCCGCGCCGAGCTGGCCGCCTGGCTGGAGGAGGAGTTCGGCTTCCGGCAGGGACGGGCTGGCGGGCTGCTCACCGTCGGGGATGTGCTCCTGGCCGCGTCGGGGCAGGCGTTGACCGGCGGAGCCGCCGCGGCGCCCGACCCGCCGCCGCGCTGGGGACGTCGCGGGGACCTGCCGCTGCATCTCCCGCCCGGCGAGACGATCGGGGAGGTCTTCCTCGCCCAGGCGCGGCGGGGCGCGGGGCGCGTCGTCGCCGCCGACGCGACCAGCGGCGTGCGCACCTTCCGCGACGTGCTCACCGGCGTGCTGGCGCTGCGAGCCCCGCTGGCGGAGCTGCCCGGCGAGCGGGTGGGGCTGATGCTCCCGGCGTCGGTCGGGGCGGACGTGACGTACCTGGCGCTGCTCTTCGCGGGCAAGACGCCGGTGATGGTCAACTGGACCGTCGGGCGGCGGAACCTGGAATCGTCGCTGGACGCCGTGGGCGCCGAGCGGGTGCTCACCTCCCGCCGGCTGACCGACCGGCTCGCCGAGCAGGAGACGGACCTGGGAACCGTCGCCGGAAAGCTGGTCCACCTGGAGGACCTTCGCGAGCGGATTTCGCTGCCGGCGAAGCTCTCGGCCGCGGTGCGGGCCCGCCTCGGCGGGCGCGGGCTGGACCGCTTCGCC
>CAYTQL010000391.1:0-930 GCA_964439555.1 uncultured Planctomycetaceae bacterium
CTCTACCAGGTTGAAGTCGGGGTCCAGCCGATACCCCACCGCTTGACCTCGAGCACTTCCCGGACCACGGCGTCGAGGGCCTCGGCGCCGTGGGGCCCGCCGCGGGAATCGGACAGGGCCTCGCCGGAGATCTTCAGCAGGATCCGCTTGTAGGTCGGCTCGGCGCTCATGCCCTGGATTCTACCCGCCGATGGCGTAGCGGGCAAAGGCCGTCACCTTCGCGCCGCAGAGCACCTCCGCCACGGTCTGCTTGTCGTCCTTGACGAAGGGCTGGGCCATCAGGGCGTTCTCGGCCACGAATTTCTTCATCCGCCCGATGACGATCTTCTCGGCGATCTCCGGGGGCTTGCCCGATTCGACCGCCTGGGCCTTGAGGACCCGCTGCTCCTTTTCCAGCACCTCGGTCGGGATGTCCTCTTCGGTAATCGCCATCGGGTCGTTGAAGGCGATGTGCATGCACAGGTCGCTGAGGGTCTGGTCGTCGACCTCCTGGTCCACGCCGACGACGACGCCGACCTTCTGGTTGTGGTGGACGTAGCTGCCGACCTTCGGCGCCTTGACCTTCACGCCGCGGGAGAAGCTCATGTTCTCGCCGATCTTCGCGAGGGTGTCCTGGACGCGGGCCTGCATCTCGTCGGTGGTGGTCACCTCGCCGGTGTCGGTGGCCTTCTCGGCCATGGCGAGCACCTCCTGGACCATCTCGCGGAACTCCTCGTTCCGGGCGCAGAAGTCGGTCTCGCAGGTGACCTCGACCATCGTGGCGCTGGTCTTGTCCTCGGCGGTGTAGATGGCGATCATGCCCTCGGAGGTAGTCCGCTCGGCGCGTTTTTCCGCCGTGGCGAGCCCCTTCTTGCGCAGGGCCTCGGTGGCCGCGGCCATGTCGCCGCCGGCGTCCTCGAGCGCCTTTTTGCAGTCCATCATGCCCAGGCC
>CAYTQL010000391.1:940-3099 GCA_964439555.1 uncultured Planctomycetaceae bacterium
TCGTCGGCCAGTTCGCAGATGTGGCGGAGTTCCTTGACCATCGCCGCGGTAATCTGTGCCATCGGTGAATGCTCCCTCGGCTGTGGGGTGTGCGTGCGTTCGCTGCTTCGTATGTGTTCGTCGCCCGCCGGAGGCGCGGACAGGTCCGCCCGGGGGCCCGGCGGGGGTGCGGTGTCGCTCTACTCGGACTTCTCTTCGCCGGCGCCGGCCCGTTCGTGCAGTTCGGGCTCGGGGCTCTTGGGCTCGTCGTCGGGTTTCCCCTCGGCGAGGGTGGTGTGGTCCGGGGTCTGCGCCTTGGCGGTCTCGGGCGTGGTTTCGCCCTCGGCGGGCTTGCTCTCGCCGGAGCTCTCGCCGGTGTCCTCGGACGCCCCGGTTTCCTCGTAGGCCCGGGAGGTGCTCATCCGCTGGCTGCGTCGCTTGAACTTCGGGCCCTCGCCGGCTTCGGACTCCTGCTCGCCGCCGCGTCCGCGGTAGCCCAGCTCGATGCCCTGCCCGAGCTCGCGGAGGATGATTTCCACCGCTCGCATGGCGTCGTCATTGCAGGGGATGGGGATATCGACGAGGTCCGGGTCGCCGTCGGTGTCCAGCAGGCAGATCAGCGGGATGCCGAGCTTGCGGGCTTCGCGGACGGCGATGATCTCGCGTTTCTCGTCCACGACGACCATGACGCCGGGAAGCTTCTTCATATTGCGGATGCCGCCGACATTGCGGGTGATCTTCCGCATCTCGCGACGCAGGGAGGCGCCTTCCTTCTTGGAATAGGCGTCGAGCTGCCCGTCGGCTTCCATTCCCTCGAGCTCCTCGAGGCGCTTGACGCGCTTGCGGATCTCGCGGAAGTTCGTCAGCGTCCCGCCAAGCCAGCGGTCGGTGACGATGTGCACCACGTCGCTTTCGCCGAACTTGTCGATGGACTTGCGGGCCTGGCGCTTGGTCCCGACGACCAGCACGTCCTTGCCCTGCCCGACGATGCGTGCGAGGAACTTCTTCGCCAGGAGGATGCCCTTGAGCGTCTCCTTGACGTTGATGATGTGAATGAGGTTACGCTTCCCGAAGATGTACGGCTCCATCTTCGGATTCCAGCGGCTGACGCGGTGTCCGAAGTGTACGCCCGCGTCGATCAGTTCCTTGACCAGCTCTGCTGCCAAACCGACACCTCCACGATTGCGCCCGGATTCAAGCATCCGGGCCTGCGAGGCTTACGTTTTCTGAAGCCCGGGATTCTGCGGCGGCTGGGACGGTAGAGGTACACCCTCTCCGCTGCGCCGCGTGAAGCGACACAGACTAGCGGCGCAACGGATGCCGGTCAAGGGAATTGTGCGGATTCAAAGAGTCAGTCTCGCGTCAGCCTCAGTCCCGCCCAGTTGGCGCTTTGGAGCTTGTAGTGCCACGTCGTCTCGTTGAGCACCTCCAGTTCCAGTCGCTTGACGTCCCGGACGTTCACGTCCAGGTCCACCGGGCCGGGCTCCTCCGGGGTCAGGGCGCGGGAGCGGAAGAGTTCCTCGCCGTCGCCGCGGACCACGAACCGGACGCGGGTGTTCTGCTTCTCCTGCTCGCTCAGCGGCTCGTCGGGCAGCTCGATGCCCAGCGTCGCGCGGAGGCGGGTCCAGTGCCCGTCGCGTAGGTCCCAGACGCCGAGCGACCGCTCGCGCCACGGGTTCGTGGCAATCCCGCGGGGGTAGGTCTTCCCGGCGAGGCGGATCGGGTCGAGCGACCAGTTCCGCCGCCGGCGCATGTGCGCAAAGGCGCCGGAGGCCCGCGTCTCCAGGACGTCGTCCAGGTACAGCCGCCGGCCGAGGACCTGCACGTCGAGATACTTCGGGACGTTCCGCCGGGGCGAGTCCGCCCGGGCTTGGGGGTCGCCGAGGTAGGTGTGGTCCTTGCGGTACTCCCAGTGCGGCCCGAAGCGCCCGACGGCGACGAGTTCCTCGGTGCCCTCGCCCCAGGTGATCCACCGTCCGTCGTCGACGACGAAATCGTCCCGGTCGTCCAGCCAGGCGGCGTGGTACATCCCGTCGGTCGAGTTGGCGCCGATCACCTGCACGTAGCGCTGCGGGTTCCACGGGCTCGCGTACACCAGCCCGTAGGCGGCGTCGCGGACGCGGAAGTCCCCGAAGCCGATCTTCGAGGCCGGGTCGCCGATCTGGATCCCGTCCGGACCC
>CAYTQL010000392.1:0-3097 GCA_964439555.1 uncultured Planctomycetaceae bacterium
ACGCCCGCTTCTGGCACAAGGTCCTCTACGACCTCGGGCACGTCAGCACGCCCGAGCCGTTCATGCGCCTTTTCAACCAGGGCATGATCCGCAGCTTCGCCTACCGCGACGCCCGCGGGGTCTACATCGGCTACGACAAGATCGACTTCCGCGAGGACGGCGCCTACCACGCCGAGACGGGCGAGAAGCTCAGCGAGTCGGTCGAGAAGATGTCCAAGAGCCTCAAGAACGTGGTCAACCCCGACGAGGTCATCGCCGAGTTCGGCGCCGACACCTTCCGTCTCTACGAGATGTTCATGGGCCCGCTGGAGGCGTCCAAGCCCTGGAACACCTCCGACGTCCCCGGCGTGCACCGCTTCCTTCAGCGGGTCTGGCGGATGATCGTCGGCTCGGAAGATCAGGACCCCCTGCTCGCCGAGTCCGGCGAGGAAACCCTCGAGACCGCCCTGAACAAGCTCATCAAGAAAGTCGGCGAGGACTACGAGGCGATCAAGTTCAACACCGCCCTGGCCGCGATGATGGCGTTCGTCAACACGGTCTACAAAACCGGGGCGATCGGGTCCTTCCAGGCCCGGCGCTTCGTCCTGCTGCTGGCGCCCATGGCCCCGCACATCTGCGAGGAACTCTGGGAACGCCTCGGGTGCGAGCCGTCCCTCGCCTTCGAGCCCTGGCCGGAGTACGATGAGGATGCGATCCGCTCCGAGCAGGTCGAGATGCCCGTGCAGGTCAACGGAAAGGTCCGCGGAAAGATCACCGTCCCTGCCAACGCCTCCCAGGAGGACCTCCTCGAGGCCGCCAAGGCGGACGCCAAGGTCGCCGAGCACCTCAAGGGCAAGCAGATCGTCAAGAAAATCGTCGTCCCCGGTCGACTGGTGAACCTGGTGGCGAAGTAAACCCTCGACCGCGGAAGAATCCACGCTAAGCTGCGAACGGAAGCGCACGTCGGTGTGCCCGTAACCCCTACTTCTGACGAAAGGAAGACACGATGAACAGATGTACGATGCTGCTCGCCCTCGCCCTGACAATCGGGCTGATCCTCCCCGGCTGCGGCGGGAAAAAGGCCGAGACGCCCAAGGAAGCCCTCAAGCTCATGGGCGAAGCGCTGGAGAGCAAGGACAAGAGCCAGTTCATGGCCGTCGTCCACTGCGGTGAGGACGAGGAGTTCTGCGAACTGATGTTCGAGGCCGCCAGCGAGATGATGGACTTCATCGAGGCGATGCAGGAAGCCTACCCCGACGAGAAGGGCACGAACATGGACTCCCCCCTGCCCACGCCCGAGCAGATCGACAAGATGGAGGTGACCGAAGACGGCGACACCGCGACCGCCAAGAACCCGGACGGCAAGGATATCGAGCTCGTCAAGCGCGACGGGGCCTGGATGGTGGACATGACCGCCGAAATGCCCAAGCCTGAAGAGGCCGAGGCCGAGAAGAAGAAGGCCCGCGCCATGATCGAAGCGGTCAAGGAAGTCAAAGGCGAGATCGGCAAGGAAGGCAGCAACCCGATGAGCATCATGATGAAGCTCGCCGCGACCGCCCAGGAGAAGATGAAGGCAGCGAACGGCGACTGAGGAGCCGCAGACCAGCCCGGACCGGCGGCGCATCGGCATCGACGCACCGCCGGTCCGGGGTTCCGGGCGTCGCCACCGCCGCGGGCCGGGCGGGTTCAAGGTGGGAGAAAGGAGTCGATCATGTCCCCGAGATGTCCCCTGATCCCTCTTCTGCTGGTCGCCCTGCTCCTCGCCGCCTGCGGCGCCGAGGAGGCGGAGAGCCCCGAGCAGGCGGTCCGGAACATGATGCGCGCCCGACGGACCGGCGACGAGGACCTCTATCTCGCCAGCATCCATACGACTGACGCGGACTACCACGAGGCCCTGTTCCTCGCCGAGGCGGCGGCCATCGAGTTCGGTCGGGAGATGCGCGAGACGTACGGCGAGCAGGTTTCCGCCCAGCGCATCTTCGTGCCCACGCCGGAGCAGTTGTCGGACCTGAAGGTGAAGGTCGAGGGCGACCGGGCCCGCGTGACCACCCCGCTGGGCAAGACCTTCAAGCTCCTCCGCGTGGAGGAGGCCTGGAAGGTGGACCTCTCCGGGCAGGTCCCGAAGAAGCCCGAAGCCCGCGCCGCGGCCCTTCGCGACGCGAAGATGCAGATCAAGAGCTACCGGAAGGTGACGGACCGCATCGGCGAGGCGGGCGCCACGTTCGAGAGCATCGAGCAGGCTTTGGTCCGCCAGCGGTTCAAAGCCGCCGAGGACGCCCGACGTGAGGCCGCCCGAAACGAGCAGTAAGGAACCGCACATGCCCCGCCGCCTGGAGAAATCCGAAGCCGCATTCCAGCGTGCCCGCAAGAGCCTCGTCGGGGGCGTCAATTCCCCGGTCCGCGCCTACGCCGCCGTCGGCGGCACGCCCCCGGTGATCGCCCGGGGGAAGGGCTCGACGATTACCGACGTCAATGACAACACCTACATCGACTACGTCGCCAGCTTCGGCCCGCTGATCCTCGGGCACGCCCCGGACCCGGTGGTCACCGCGATCAACAAGGCCGCCCGTCGCGGGACCAGCTACGGCGCGCCCACCGAGAGCGAAACCCAGCTCGCCGAGGCGATCGCCACGGCCGTCGAATCGATCGAGAAGGTCCGCATGGTTTCCAGCGGCACCGAGGGGGCCATGACCGCCCTGCGTCTCGCCCGCGGGGCGACCGGGCGGGCGAAGGTCATCAAGTGCGCCGGGTGCTACCACGGGCACTGCGATGCGATGCTCGTCGCCGCCGGGAGCGGCGCGACCACGCTGGGGACGCCCAGTTCCCCCGGCGTTCCGCCCGGCGCCGCGGTTGATACCGTCCTCGTGCCCTACAACGACGCCGACGCCGTCGCGACCGCATTCAAGGAAGCCCCCGGACAGATCGCCGCGATGCTCCTCGAGCCCGTCGCCGGGAACATGGGCGTGATTCCCCCGGCCGAGGGGTATCTCCAGCGCCTCCGCGAGCTGTGCGACGCCCACGGGGCGCTGCTGATCTTCGACGAGGTCATGACCGGCTTCCGCGTGGCCTACGGCGGCGCCCAGGGGCTGTACGAGGTGACGCCCGACCTGACGGCGCT
>CAYTQL010000393.1:0-3069 GCA_964439555.1 uncultured Planctomycetaceae bacterium
CGTACTATCTAACCGAACCGGCCCGGATGTCCAATTCCGACTGAACCTTTACAGAGCGA
This sequence comes from uncultured Planctomycetaceae bacterium, assembly GCA_964439555.1. Taxonomy (GTDB): domain Bacteria; phylum Planctomycetota; class Phycisphaerae; order SM23-33; family SM23-33; genus CAYTQL01. Next base: position 60 of record CAYTQL010000393.1, read on the forward strand.
CTGGCAGCAGTCGATGTACTACCGCTACTGGATGCACGACAACCACCACTGGGTCCGCGCCCACTACGGCGTACGGACGCACCGCTACAAGCTGATCTGCTACTACGGCGACGGACTCGACCAGCCCGGTTGTCGCGAGGAGACCTATCCCGTCGAGTGGGAGCTGTTCGACCTGCATGAGGACCCCCTCGAACTCCACAGCGTCTACGACGACCCCGCCTACGCCGGAACCGTCCGCGAGCTCAAAGCCGAGCTGACCCGCCTGCAAACCGAGGTCGGGGACGAACTGTATCCCGGCGTTTGAGGTCATGGACTGCTGCACCGGGATGCACCGAATGCAGGAGATGCGACGGCGCAGAGCAAGCGAGCGTGTTGCCCGCGGGAGGTGGGCCTTGTTCCTTCCCCCTTCCTCTGCGCCGGAGACCCCTCAGCAGCAGCCCACGCAGTCGGCCATGGTCACCGAGCCGAGGCGGGTGCGGATGTAGTTCTGGATGTCCTCCCAGACGGGGTGGACCGGGCAGCCCGGCTTCTGCTTGCAGTGGGGCGGTTCCTGCATACAGAAGTTCATCTGGATCGGTCCCTCGACCGCTTCGATGATCTCCAGGAGCGTCACGTCCTTGGGCTCGCGGTTGAGCACGTACCCCCCGTGCTTGCCCCGGATCGCCTGGGTGATCCCCGCCCGGTTCAGGGAGGCGAAGATTTTCGTCATGTACTGCTTCGAGAGGTCGCGGATGCGGCAGATTTTGTCGAGGTTGACCGGCCCCTCGCCGTAATGCTCGGCGAGCACGAGGACACCTCGGATCGCGAATTCAGCGGCCGGCGCCAGTCTCATCTGTCGGGAACTCCCATACGAAACGCGCGAATGCGGAAGGGACGGGTAACTTTAGGCGCAGAACGGGGGCAATTCAACGCCGGTTCGCAGCGTCAGTTGCACAGCGCCAGGACCAAATCCTGCATCGCCGCCCGGGCCGTGGCGCCGGACTTCATCGCCAGGTCCACGCGGATCAGCTCGCGGAAGTCCTGCTGGATGCGCCCCAGCGGGCGGCGCTGGAGCAACCGGCGGTAGCCCTGCTTGGAGCGGTAGGGAATCCGTCCCAGCGCCCCATCCGGGTTCTTCCCCGCCAGGACGGCCTGGTGCGCCCCCAGCACCAGGCGGAGGTGCCAGGCGATGAGCCCGAGCACGCGGAACTCCTCGCCGCGGACGTTCAGCAGCCCGGAGAGGGCTTCCAGCGCCGCGCGGGGCTTGCCGTCGCGGATGGCGTCGGTGAGGTCGAACGCCTGCGGACCGGCCGTGGCGGTGACCAGGCGCGAGACGTCCTCGGCGGTGATCGCCTCCCGCTCCCCGACGTAGGTCGCGAGCTTCTCGAGCTCCCCGTCGAGCGCCGAGAGGTCGCCGCCGATCCACTGGCTCAGCAGCACGGCCGCGTCGCGCTGGAGCTTCTTGCCGTGCCGGGACGCAGCATCGGTGAGCCAACTGACCAGGCGTCCGCCCTCGGGCGGGCTGCAATCGATCGCCCGTCCGATCTTCGCGACCCGCTTGGCCAGGCGCGTATTCGACGGCCAGGAGGAAACCATCAGCACCAGCGTCCCGGTGGTGCAGGGGCTTTCGAGGTAGCCCTCCAGCGCGCGGCGGTGGGCGGAGACGAAGCGGTCGGCGTCGCGGACGACCACCACACGACGTTCGGCGAGGAAGGGCATGGTGCGCAGCTCGTCGAGGACCACAGCCAGCTCGGCCTCGGCGTCGAAGGTGCTCACGCACAACTGCGGATCGGCGTTTCCCACGGCGTGGGCGACGATCTCGCGACGATGGGCGTCGCGCAGGAAAGCGTCGGCGCCGTGGAGCACGTAGACCGGTTGGATCGCCTCGTCCGCCATTGCCCACATTGTGCGTCGTCCGGGAGCGAAAGTAAACCGCCGCGACGGGCCCGCCGAACGGTTCAGTCGAAGATGTCTTCCCCGAAACGCAACTTGGAGGCCTGGCCGAGCATGCTGCGGAGGTTGCGGGCGTAGCGCGGCTGTTGGGGCAGGCTGAGGGAGTAGAAGATCTCCTTGCCGCTGCGGCGGTTGGAGACCAATCCTCCCATGCGCAGGATGCCCAGGTGCCGCGACACCGTCGGCTGAGGCAGTTGCAGGGCTTCACAGAGCCCCGTCACGTTGACTTCGCCTTCCTTCAGCGTCAGCAGGATGCGAAGCCGAGTCGGGTCGCCGAGAATGCGGAACATCTGCGCGAGGTTCTCGACGTGGTGATTCTCATCGGCCATCAATGAAACTCCGGGCACAAATGGTGTGAACAAAACCAACCCTGGAGCCGACCAGGGGGTGCACATTAAGGGGTCAAATCGGAAATATCGCAACAGTCCGCCCGGCGCAGAACACAAGCTTCACGCCGCCGGGCTCACCGGGGCGTGCGGAGCGGGGTCGCGGCGCACGCGGGCCGCTTGTAAGGGAACCGCCCTACATCTGGCGGTTGCGGTAGATTCTCCAGAAGATGATCAACACGATCAGGACGATCAGCAGCGGAATCTGCCACCAGAACAACCACTGAATGCCCCAGAGCTCAGCCAGCGGTGCGGAAGTCAGCATATTCATCTCCTAGAAAAGATGACGTAACACCATGAATCCGGCGTTCTTGTAGCTTGCGCCGACGCGCGCGTCAAGACAAAACTCCACCCGGGCCCAGCGCAATCGGAAATGTAAGAAACACGCGACCCGGAATCCGCCCCCGCTCCCAGGGAGCGCCCGACCTCCCCGGAGCGATCGGGTGCTCACCCGATATGCCCCCCCCCGCAGCCGTCGCCCCCACGAGGTGCGAGCAGACTTCCCGCCGGAGAATCCGCTCGCAAACACCCCGCGAGTGCGCGACAGATTCGTGGCATGGGCGTCTCGCCCATGCGTGGCGCGGGCATCCTGCCCGCGTCCCACGGCCGAGACGGTCGTGGGACGCCTGGCCAAGATTGTACTGGTTCAGCCTGAATTGGGCGCGAGCCCCGTTCGGCTAAGCAACTGATCC
>CAYTQL010000394.1:0-3065 GCA_964439555.1 uncultured Planctomycetaceae bacterium
AGAGGAACCCATGGCTGCCATCGAAGTCAACGGACGCCCCGTCGAAGCGAAAGACGGCGAGATCCTCCTGGAGGTGCTCCGCCGCGAGGCGATCAGCATTCCCACGCTGTGCTACCTCCCGGACCTGTTCCCCAGCGGCGCCTGCCGCCTGTGCGTGGTGGAGCAGCTCGACAGCGGACGCCTGGTCCCGAGCTGCGCCACCCCGGTCACCGACGGGCTCCGCGTGGCGACCCACTCGCCGCGGGTGATCCGCTCCCGCAAGACCATCATCGAACTGCTCCTGGCGGACCACCCCGACGACTGCCTCTACTGCATCCGCAACCGCAACTGCGAACTCCAGCACCTCGCCGAGGAGCTGGGCGTCCGCCAGCGGCGCTACAGCGGAAACAAGAGCACCTACAACCTGGACACCTCCAGTCCGTCGATCACCCGCGACCCGGCCAAGTGCATCCTCTGCGGGCGGTGTGTGCGCGTCTGCGAGGAAATCCAGGGCGTCAGCGCCATCGACTTCGTCCACCGCGGATCGAAGGCAACGGTCGGCACCGCCTTCGACGAGGGACTCAACGTCAGCAGTTGCATCAACTGCGGGCAGTGCGTCATGGTCTGCCCGACCGGCGCGCTGCGCGAACAGAGCGACCTCAAGGAGGTCGTCGCAGCGATCCAGGACCCCGAGACCGTCGTCATCGCCCAGCACGCCCCGAGCATCTCGGTGACCCTGGCCGAGGAATTCGAGCTCAAGCCCGGAAGCGACTGCGCCGGGGTCATGACCGCCGCGCTGCGGCGCCTGGGCTTCGACCACGTCTTCGACACCTCCTTCAGCGCCGACCTGACGATCATGGAGGAGGCCTCCGAACTGGTCGACCGCGTCGCCAACGGCGGAACGCTGCCGATGATGACAAGCTGCTCGCCCGGGTGGATCAAGTACGTCGAGCAGTTCTACCCGGACTTCACCGACAACCTCTCGACCTGTAAAAGCCCCCAGCAAATGCTCGGGGCGGTGGTCAAGAGCTTCTGGGCCCAGAAGACGGGCGTGGACCCGGCGAAGGTCTTCTCCGTCTCGATCATGCCCTGCACCGCCAAGAAGTTCGAGGCCCGGCGTCCGGAGATGTCCCGCGACGGAATCCCCGACGTCGACGCCGTCCTGACCACGCGCGAGCTGGCGCGAATGATCCGCATGTACGGGCTGGAGATGTCCCAGCTCCCCCCGGCCGCGGCGGACACCCCCTTCGGCGAGCGGTCCACCGCGGGCAAGCTCTTCGGCGCCACCGGCGGGGTCATGGAAGCGGCCGTGCGGACGGCGTACCACATGCTCACCGGCAGGGAGCTGGAGAAGCTGGAGGTCCGACAGGTCCGCGGGCTCGAGGGAACCAAGCTGGCGAAGTTGGACATCGACGGGACCGAGATCGGCGTGGCGGTCGTCAGCGGGCTGGGCAACGCCCGCGACCTGCTCGAGCAGATTCGCTCCGGGCGCGACGACATCCACTTCATCGAGGTGATGACCTGCCCCGGCGGCTGCATCGCCGGCGGCGGACAGCCCCTCGGCGCCGACAAGGACGCAATCAAGGCCCGCATGCAGGCGCTGTACAAGATCGACCGCGACGGTCCCGTGCGGACCTCGCACGCCAACGCCTCCGTCCGCCGACTCTACGACGAGTTCCTCGGCGAACCCAACGGCCACAAGAGCCACGAGCTGCTGCACACGAAGTACGGACAGAGAGAAGTGGTGAAGTAGCGAAGCACGAAGATGACGCAGCAATGACGACATCCGAAGGGCGAATCCGGAAACGCTTTCGCACGTGAAGCCGTTTGGAATCCGGGGTCGTCTTTCCGGTTTCGCGCTGCGGACATACCAGACATGGGCTACACCGAAGACATTCCGCTGGTCCGGACCATCAAGGAGCGGTGTCGCGTCTGCTACACCTGTGTCCGGGAATGTCCGGCCAAGGCGATCCGCATCGCCGACGGCCAGGCCGAGGTGCTCGATGAGCGTTGCATCGGCTGCGGGAACTGTGTGCGTGTCTGCTCGCAGCACGCCAAGGAGGTCCTCGCCAGCGGCGGGGCGGTCTCCGAACTGCTCGAGGGCGACGCCCCCGTCGCGGCGATTCTCGCGCCGAGCTTCCCGGCCGAGTTCGACGCCCTCGAGCCGGACCGGCTTGTCGGGAGGATCCGGGCGTTGGGCTTCGAGCTCGTCAACGAGGTCGCCGCCGGGGCGGACCTGGTGGCCGCGGAGTACAAGCGCCTGCTCGAGGGCGACCCCGCGCGGCGGTACATCGCCACGAGCTGCCCGGCGATCGTCGCCTTCGTGGAGCGGTACCACCCGGACCTGGTGGAGCAGTTGGCGCCGATCGTCTCGCCGATGGTCGCGGCCGCCCGGGCCCTTCGCATGCTGCACGGCGCGGATCTGAAGATCGTCTTCATCGGTCCGTGCATCGCCAAGAAGGGCGAGGCGGGACCCGCCGGCGTGCCCGACGAGATCGACGCGGTCCTGACCTTCGCGGAGCTGCGCGAGTTGCTCGAGGCCCGCGGCGTGGCGCCCGAGGCGGTCGAACCGACCGACTTCGACCGTCCCCACGCCGGGCCCGGGGCGCTGTTCGCCATTTCCCGCGGGTTGCTCCAGGCGGCGGAAATCCGCGAGGACCTCGTCAGCGGCGAGGTCGTCGCCGCCGACGGGCGGACCAGTTTCGTCGACGCGATCAAGGAATTCGAGTCCGGCGACCTCGACGCCCGCCTGCTGGAGGTGCTCTGCTGCAACGGGTGCATCATGGGCGCCGGCATGACGGCCGAGACGCCACTGTTCTCCCGCCGGCGGAAGGTCAGCGAGTACGTCCGAGGCCGGGTTGCCCGAGGCCGGGACGCGCAGTGGCAGGCGGACATGGACGCCCTGGCCGGCGTGGACCTCTCCCGGAGCTTCCGTCAGCTCGACCAGCGCATCCCCGTGCCCTTCGCCGAGGAGATCGAGCAGATCATGCGGCGGATGGGCAAGTTCCGACCCGAGGACGAACTCAACTGCGGCGCCTGCGGATACGACACCTGCCGCGAGCACGCCATCGCGATCTTCAAGGGCC
>CAYTQL010000395.1:0-3059 GCA_964439555.1 uncultured Planctomycetaceae bacterium
GCGCCGGCGGGGGTGTCGGGTCCGAGGTAGTCGCGCTTGTTCTGGAGGACGGCGAAGGCGATGTAGGCGATCGGCAGCAGCAGCCCGGCGATCGCGGAGGTGTACACGCCCGCCCACAGCTTCAGCGAACTCCAGTAGAGCACGCCCAGCACGCCGGGGATGGGAATCAGGCAGGCGAGACGGTACTTCCACCCGCGCGGTTCGATGTCGAAGATCTCGCAGGCGGCGAACCCGCACGAGAGCATCTGCGTGATGATGCTGCTGGCGACCATGCCGAAGATGCCCAGCCCGAAGATCACGCGTCCGAAGATCGGGCCCACCGCGTCGGAGATGCCCTGGGCGGCGGCGATCGGCGAGAGCTTGCCCGCCTCCTCCAGCGGGTGGATCGTCGAGGCCGTGGCGATGCTCATCAGAGAGACGGCGACCACGAAGGGAATCAGCATCCCGCTGATCAGGTCGAAACGCGACAGTCCCCGGTGCTCCCGCCCCCACCCGCGGGCGAGCAGGGAATAGGGAAACAGGAAGGTCATGTTGATTCCCACCGCCGCCCCCAGGGCGCCCATGAACAGCGTGACCTCCCCGGCGGTCTGCGGGAAGTAGCTGGGCACGAAGCCCCGCGCCACGGCGCCCCAGTCGACCTTTCCGACGATCGAGTTGCGGATGACCACCACTGCGAAAGCGAGGATGATGCCCCAGACCATCACCTTGAGGAACTTCTCGTAGAGACGGATGCCGCGGCGACCGGAGGCGTAGCTCCAGGTGATCCAGACGCTGACCACGAGCACGAAGAACCCGACGACCAGCATCAGCGCCCTGGACGCCTCGGTGCCCTCCGCCGGCCAGCCGCCGGAGACAGTCCGGACGATGTCCTGCACCGCCCCACCGGCGAGGGCGTACTGGGCGAAGTGCCAGATCAGCGTCGCCGCCAGCGAGCCGATCGCCCACAACCAGGCGATCGCCGCGAGCTTGTGGCGCTTCATCGCCCAGAACGGTCGGGCCTGGGTGCTGCATGTCTGGTAGCTCATCGCGCTGAGCATGATGATGCCCAGGATCATCGCCACCGGCTGGAGCCAGAGCATCTTGTACCCGAAGGTCGCCCCGATGCCGAGGCTCGCGGCCGCCGAGCCGCCGCCGAGGGTCATGGCGCTTTGCAGCCAGCCGGGACCGGTGAGCTTCGTGTACCCCGCCCACCGCTTGTACCAGGGCTTGCCCGCCAGTTCGGTCAGCTCGGCCCGTTCCTTCGCCAGCGCCTCGGGGTCCTCGGCGGAGACCATGGGCAGTCCGCGGCGGAGTTCCGGATCAACCGGCGGCTCGGGCGACTCGGGCGAAGGGGACTGCTCGGGAGGGCTCGGGCTCATCGGGCATTCCTTTCGTTGACCTGTCTTCCCCCGATCGGGCGACCCCTTGCGTCGTCATCCCGGCCGCGAGATTGCGCCTCTTCTACCCCAAAACCCGACGGCAAGCCACCACGGAACGAAGAACGGTCCGCTCGATGAACGAACGGAATGCGCCGCGACTGCCTCGAAACTTGCCGACCGGGGCGGCATTGCATCTACTGTATCCAACGCTCTACCGATCGGGAGGCATCGAACCACCATGAGCGATAGGCATCGGATTTCGCGGCGGCAGTTCGTCAAGGGCGCCTCGGCCGCGATTGCGGCCCCGTACTTCCTGACCTCCTCCGCGCTCGGCGCGGGGGGACGCTCCAAGGCCAACGAGCGGATCAACGTCTGCTGCATCGGCATGCGCAACCGCGGCAACAAGATCATACGCTCGGTCCTCGGCGACCGCCGAACCCAGGTCGTCGCCATCTGCGACGTCGACGATCCGATCGGGCAGAAGGCGAAGAACCGCGTCGAGAAGCACTACGGCGGGGACCACAAGTGCGACCTCGTGCGCGACTACCGCGAGATCTGTGCCCGCGACGACATCGACGCCGTCGTCATCGCCACTCCCGATCACACCCACGCGGTGATCTCCGTGGCCGCGATGAAATCGGGCAAGGACGTTTTCTGTGAGAAGCCCATGACGCTGACCATCCACGACGGTCGGGTCATGAGCGACACCGCCCGGCGGTACGGGCGGGTGTTCCAGGTCGGCTCGCAGCGGCGCAGCCAGGGCGGGTATCACCGCATGGCCGAGTTGGTCCGCAATGGGCGGATCGGGCAGGTCAAGGAGGTCTACATCGGCGTCAGTTGCGGCCGGCCGGGGGGAAGCCCGGCGTACAACGTCCGTCCGGTTCCGGACCACTTCGATTACAACCTGTGGCTCGGGCCCGCCCCGTGGGAGCCGTACGACCCGTCCCGGTGCCACTACAAATTCCGCTTCGTCCGGGCCTACTCCGGCGGGGAGATGACCAACTGGGGCGCCCATTACCTCGACGTGGTGCAGATGGTCCTCGGCAAGGACGACACAGGACCGGTCGAGGTCAAGCCCATCGCCGGGTGGCGTCACAAGAGCGGCATCTACGATGTCTTCCGCGATTTCAAGTTCGACTTCACCTACGCCGACGGGACGGTGGTCCACGTCAACCAGGGCGGGACGCGGTTCATCGGGACCGAGGGCACGCTGTACAACGAAGGCAAGAGCGACCCGGGGAGCATCGTCAAATCGAAGATCCGCCCCGAGGAGTTCCACTACCCGCAGACGCACGGGAACCACATGAGCGAGTTCTTCCACGGCGTGCTCACCCGCCAGCCGACGACCGCCCCCGTCGAAGCGGGACACCGCTCCACCACCGTCTGCCACCTGGCCAACATCGCCCTGGAGCTCGACCGCCCCGTCAAGTGGGACCCGGAAAAGGAAGAATTCCCCGACGACGAGGAAGCGAACCGCCTGCGGCGTCGCCCCTACCGCGAGCCGTTCTCCCTGTGAGCGCAGAATGCGACCGCGAAGCGCCGTCGTTCGGAGCGCAGCGGGGCTGACGGTGAACAGATACGGATAACGAGATAACCCCGGAGAGCGACCGCCCCGTTCAGGTCCGTTCTCCGCGACCCTTGCGGTCAGAAAGGAAGAAGACCCATGCGACGTATCGCGTTGACGTTGACGATTCTGGGCCT
>CAYTQL010000396.1:0-3055 GCA_964439555.1 uncultured Planctomycetaceae bacterium
GCTCGAGAAGCTCAACTCCGACGAGGTCCGCGTCAACGTCCTCCACGCGGGGGTCGGGGGCGTGGGCGCCGGCGACGTCGCCCTGGCCGATGCGTCCGAGGCGGTGATCATCGGCTTCAACGTGGTCGCCGACGGCGCTGCACGCCGCCAGGCGGAGGACAAGGGCATCGAGATCCGCCTCTACCGGGTGATCTACGACGTCGTCGAGGACGTTCGCAAGGCCCTGGAGGAAGGGCTCGCCCCGGAGATCAAGCAGGAGACGCTCGGGCGGGCGGAAATCCGCCAGACCTTCAAGGTCTCCCGCCTCGGGACCATCGCCGGCTGCTACGTCACCGAGGGGCTGGTCAGTCGGAACGCTCGGGTCCGGATCATCCGCGACAACGTCGTGGTCGGAGACGAGCGGGAGCTCGACTCCCTCAAACGCTTCAAGGACGACGTCCGCGAGGTCCGCAACGGGATGGAATGCGGCGTCAAGATCGCCGGATACGACGACATCAAGGAAGGCGACATCCTCGAGTTCTACCAGCAGGTGGAGGTCGCCCGAACCCTTTGACCGAAAAGAGCCAGGCGCCCCACCGGCGTCCCCCGCCCGAGCCTCCGGACCAAGGCGTGCAAAGCCGCCGGCGCCGCGGGCTCGGGCGTGCCCGGTGAAGCCTGTTCGATCGCATGACACTGGGACTGCTGCACCTGAGCTTCCGCGTTCCCGAGGCCTCGAGCCTCAAGGACAAGCGGCGGATCGTCAAGAGCTTCAAGGACCGCCTGCGAAGCCGGTCCAACGTCTCGGTCGCGGAGGTGGACCACCAGGACAACCGCGGGTTCGCCGCCCTCGCCGTGGCGATGGTCGGCGTCGACCGCCGCTACGTCGAAAGCGCCCTCCAGAAGATCGCCAACCAGGCCGCGATGCACCGCGACCTGCTGTTGACCGACCAGGACATCGAATTCCTTTGAGCGCATCATGACTCTCCGACAGCAGCGCGTAGGCAACCTGATCCGCAATACCCTCGGGCAACTGCTGCTCAGCAAGATCGCCGACCCGCGGATCGACCCCGCCCGGACCTCGATTACCCGCGTGGAAGTCACCGAGGACCTCCTCCATGCGATGGTTTTCGTCTCGGTGATCGGACCGGAGGGCCTCCAGAGCCGCACCATCGCGGCGTTGCAGCACGCCAGCGGGCACATCCAGGACCTGATGATGCGCCAGATCTCGCTGCGGCATACGCCCCACCTCGAGTTTCAGCTCGACGAGAAGTTCAAGAACACCCTCGAGACCCTCCGGATCATTCAGGAGGTCTCCGAGGAGCGCCGTCAGAAGGACGAGGCCCGCGCCGAGGAGCCCCCCGCGAACGAAGAGGAATGAGCGCAGGATGAAGAACGCCACGCAGTACGAGAAAATCATCAAGAAGCAACTGCTCACCGGGCTGAACAAGACCGCCGACGCCGCCGTTCCGCGCGAAGGCGTCATCCCCGTCATGCTCGCGGGCATCCTTGAAGAGGACGTCCCCGAGGCTGAGCCCGAAACCGCCCTGGCGGGCTTCGACGACGAGTTCATCGACCTCAACGAGCTCCGCGTCGCGCCGATCAAGGAAATCGCCGAGGCGATCGGCAAGGACTACCCGCAGCGCAAGGCCAAGGCCGTCATAATCGGCGCGGCGCTGAACGCCCTGTACCTCCGCCAGGGGCGCCTCGGCTGTTCCTACATGGAGGAGATGTCCAAGCGGGACCTCCGCCGACACCTCCGGGAGATCGGGCTGAGCCCCTACGCGGCCGCGTACACGGTGCTGATGGGCTTCGGGGGGCACGCCGTGGCGGTCGACGAGTCCCTCGTCGAGTGCCTCCACATGGACGAGATGATCCACCCGGAGAGCGACCTCGAGGACGTCCAGGGCTTCCTCGAACGGATCATCCCCCAGAAGCACGCCCGCGCCGCCCACACCGTCCTGCGGGAGTACGTCGCGAGCAACGCCAGGCGCCTCGAGCAGAAGCACGCCAAGGAAGCGGCCGAACGCGAAAAAGCCGAGGCCGAGCGCAAAGCCGCCGAGGAAGCCGCCAAAAAGGCCGAGGAAGAGGAAAAGGCCCGCAAGGCCGCCGAGGCCGAAGAAGCCGAGAAGCAAAAGAAGGCCAAGAAGAAGAAGCACAAGAAGGCGGGGACCGGAAAGAAGACCGCGAAGAAGACGGGCGGCGCGTCGGCGAAGAAGGGGTCCGGAAAGAAGACCTCGGGCAAGAAGCGCTCCGCCGGGAAGAGCCCCGGGAAGTCCGCGAAGAAGACCTCGTCCGGCAAGTCCGGCAAGAAGTCCTCCGGGACATCGGCGAAGAAGTCCGCGAAGAAATCCGCCCGCAAATCCTCCAAGAAGTTGACCGGGAAGAAGAAGTCGCCCCGGAAGAAGAAGTCCTCCCGGTCGAAGTAGCCCCCGCGACGCAAGACGAAGGAACCCACGCGATGGTGCACCGCAGCAGCGACAAGCTCGTCCTCGGCATCCCCAAGGGCTCGCTCCAGCAGAGCACGCTCGACCTCTTCGAGCGCGCCGGATACAACATCTCCGTCTCCAGCCGCAGCTACACGCCCTCGATCGACGACGACCGCATGAGCGTGCTGATGTTCCGCGCCCAGGAGATGAGCCGCTACGTCGAGGACGGCGTGGTGGACGTCGGGCTTACCGGGCACGACTGGGTCTGCGAGAACGACTCCGACGTGGAGGAGGTTTCCGAGCTGGTCTACGCCAAGCAGCGGCTGACCCCCGTCCGCTGGGTGCTGGCGGTGCCCGAGGAATCGGACATCGAGGCGCCCGAGGACCTCGACGGCGGCATCGTCGCCACCGAGTTGGTCAACGTCACGCGCAGGTACTTCGAGTCCAAAGGCGCGAAGGTGAAGGTCGAGTTCAGTTGGGGCGCCACCGAGGTCAAGGCGCGCCTGCTCGACGGCATCGTGGACGTCACCGAGACCGGCTCGTCGCTGCGCGCCAACAAGCTCCGCGTGCTCGATACGATCCTGACCTCCTCGACCCGCCTGATCGCCAACCGCGAGGCGATGCAGGTCGAGTGGAAGAAACAGTGCGTC
>CAYTQL010000397.1:0-3022 GCA_964439555.1 uncultured Planctomycetaceae bacterium
AAATCCAAAGACTACCCGAGCCGGGGGTGGCTCACTTCATAGCTTCTCCTTCGCTGACTCCATTCAACGTGGAGCAATGCCCGTGCCGCCGGGCGGACTCGGAGCGCAAGTCCTTGATATTATCAGACTTGCGTCCCGGACCGCCTTCGCCCCGACCCGCTCACGATGGACGCAAAGGTCACATCGGCCTGACGGGGCAACAATTTTGTATCTCTATCGGACCTTCGCGGCGACCTTCTGCCCGTCCCAGCGCTTCGAGCCGATCGCGTTGATCTTGACGGTGTAAGCGCCCTGGGGGAGCCCGGAGAGCTCGACCTCGCCGGCGGGGCCCGTGTAGGTCCAGTTCTGGAGCATGGCGCTGGCGCCGCTGCGGAGGTCCTTGGCGTCGTCGCTGACGTACTTGCCGCCGTCGGGGCGTTCGGCCTCGACCCGGACCCTGTCGAGCGTGCCGAGCGACTCGTCGGCGTAGACCGTGAGCATGGGGTTCGGACTGATTCCGATGGGCGCCGAGGCGGGGTTCTTCCCGTCCAGGGTTACACGTATCGCCTTCCCGTCGTACCCGCCGGGCACCTGCACGTCCCTGTCGATGCAGGCGCCGCCATTGCAACCGGCCAGAGCGATCATCGCTGCGATCGCAAGCACAGTCAGCACGTTCCGCATAGTCATCCCTTCCTTGTTATCGGCGCGTCGGGGCATTTCCCGCCAGGCTGCGCGCCCGCGCCGGGCAGGGGGCGTCGGTTTCCGCGACCGGGGCCGCGTCCGCACGCGGAGGGTCGCCGCCGGGCGCTAAGGCCGCGTAAAGAAGCGGTGAATCCTGGGCACAGAAGTGCCGAAACCCTTCCGCGGCGCCTCTCCTTCGGGTTCGCCTCCGCCTGGGCTCTCGAGCGGTCAGGCGCTTTTCTTCCATCGCCCGCGGGCGTACGATGAGCCCATGAGCAAGCCGAGATTACAGGTGGCGCTGGACTTTGTGGACCTCGACCGCGCCCTGGGCGTCGCGCGAGAGGCGGTCGCCGGCGGGGCGGACATCCTCGAGGCCGGGACGCCGCTGATCAAGTCCGAGGGGCTCGACGCCGTCCGCGCCCTGCGGGAAGCCTTTCCCGAGCTGCCCCTCGTGGCGGACATGAAGACCATGGACGCCGGGAAGATCGAAGCCGAAGCCGCCGCCAAGGCCGGAGCAAGCATTCTGACCGTGCTCGGCGCAGCGCCGGAGGCGACGATCCGCGAGTGCGTCGAATCCGGCCGGCATTACGGAATCGCCATCGCCGTGGACCTGCTCGGGCTCCCGGAGCCGGTCGCCTTCGCCCGCAGGGCGGCGGAGTTGGGCGTCGCCTGGGTGGACGTGCACTGCGCCATCGACGTGCAGATGAGCGGGGGCGACCCGCTGTCGCTGCTCCGCGAGGTGCGGGAGGCGACGGAGGTGACCGTGGCGGTCGCCGGCGGGCTCAACAGCGAGACGGCTCCCGCGGCCGTCGAGACCGGGGCGGACGTGGTCATCGTCGGCGGGGCGATCACCAAGGCAAGCGACCCCCGCCAGGCGGCCGGCGACATCCGCCGGGCGATCGACACGAAACAGTCCGTCGCCACCGAGCACTTCCGCCGCGGCGGTCCGGGCGAGCTGCGCCGCGTCCTCGAAGGCGTCCGCACGAGCAACATCTCCGACGGCGCCCACCGCCTGCCCTGTCTCGAGGGCTTCCGCCCGCTCGCGCCCGGGCTGCGTGCCTGCGGACCGGCGGTGACCGTCCGCACGCTTCCCGGCGACTGGGCCAAGCCCGTCGAGGCGATCGACGCGGCCTCCGGCGGCGACGTGCTGGTGATCGACGCGGCCGGGCGCCCCCCGGCCGTCTGGGGCGAACTGGCCAGCGAATCCGCAAAGAACAAGGGCCTCGCCGGGCTCGTGGTCTTCGGGGCCGTTCGCGACACCGCCGAGATCCGCCGGCTCGGGTTTCCCGTCTGGTCCACGCACGTCAGCGCCCACGCCGGCGACCCGCACGGGCTCGGCGAGATCAACGTCCCCCTCACCCTCGCCGGGCAGAACGTAACCCCGGGCGACTGGATCGTCGCCGACGACGATGGCGTGATGATCCTCCCCGCCGCCCGGGCGGTGGAGATGGCCAACCGCGCCGCCGACGTCCTCGAAGCCGAGAACCGCATCCGCGCCGAAATCCGAGACACCGCCGGCACCCTCGCCCAGGTCGTCAACCTCCGCAAGTGGGAGAAGCGGACCTCAGGGCGCCGGTGAACGCCTTTACGACGCACAGCAAGGGGAACCGATGGCATCGCAATTTCAGATGTTTGGCGGCGATTGGACCGAACGCAAACTTAACATACTTCGTAAGTACCTGAAGTCCTACAATACAGCACTGAGCAAGCAGCCCTTCCGGCGCGTGTACGTGGATGCATTCGCCGGAACCGGATACAGGGAGCGCAGGCAGAACGACACGGGGCTGCCCGACCTTTTTGCCGAGTCTTTGCGGGATGAACCGCAGGAGTTCCTCAAGGGCTCCGCGAGAATCGCGCTTGAGACGCGCCCGCCGTTCCACGGCTTCGTGTTCGTCGAAAGCGATGCAGCCAAGGTCAAGCAACTGAACCAACTTCGGGAGGAGCACCCCGAGAAGAACATTTCGATCGTTCACGACGATGCGAACGAATTCCTTCAGCGATACTGCATGGAAACCGATTGGGACAGGCAGCGAGCGGTCGTCTTCCTCGACCCCTTCGCAACACAGGTCGAGTGGTCGACGGTGCTCGCCATCGCTGAAACCAGCGCAGTGGACGTATGGATTCTATTCCCGATCATCGCCGTGAACAGGCTGGTCGCGAACGACCCGGACCGGGCGTTCCGGAACCGCCTGGACGCGGTATTCGGCACGGACGATTGGTTCGAACGCTTCTACGGCGTCCAGCGGGTGCAGGACATATTCGGCGAACCCCTGGAGGTTGTCCGACGTTCCTGTGATTACGACCGGATCGGTGCTTTCTACCATGAACGGCTTGAAAACGTCTTCGCGGATGTGGCCCCCGG
>CAYTQL010000398.1:0-3011 GCA_964439555.1 uncultured Planctomycetaceae bacterium
AAGGGGAGGATGAGATGACCCGAAAACTGGAATCAATGCCTGAAGTTTTCTGTATCATAAGCCTTATCCTGATCTTAATAGTTTGTTTCCCGGCTCAGGCTCAGGACCACCCTCTTTCGGCTAAGGAGATCTTGGATAAGGTTGACGACCTTTACCGGGGCGAGTCGAGTCATGGAAAAATGAGTATGACCATTGTCACGGCTCACTGGACCAGAAACCTTGAACTGGAGTTCTGGAACAAAGGCAAGGATAAATCTCTAATTCGTATCCTGGCCCCTGAAAAAGAAGCCGGGACGGCGACTTTGCGGGTAGGCAATGAGATCTGGAATTACTTGCCCAAAGTCAACCGGGTGATCAAACTGCCTTCTTCTATGATGTCGGCTTCTTGGATGGGGTCTCATTTCACCAATAACGATCTGGTCAAAGAAAGCCGGTTCACCGAGGATTATAATTTTGAAAAAAGTTTCGAGGGAGTGCGGGGAGATCGAAAGGTTATTGAGATCGACTGCCAGCCCAAACCGGAAGCCGCCGTAGTTTGGGGCAAGGTGGTGGTAACAGTTCGCCACAGGGACAAGACCGACGCTCCGTCGGTCGAGAGCTACGTGGCGACCGAACGAGGCTTCGCGATGCTCCGGGCGGAGGAGTCGCCGAAATACTGGGAGTCGCCCAGGCCCGCCGTCGCCCTCCAGTTCGGCATGTACTACGTCCACTACGCCCACGACTGCTTCAGCCTGCTGGGCTACTACGCCAAGAACCGCCCGATCTACGTCCAGGGCTGGGGCGGCGGACGCGGAGGCGCCGTCAACGAGTCGATCAAGGCCCACCCGCGCGGGTACGTCGGGGGGCACCCGTGGAAGGACACCGTCCGCGGCATGGCCGGCGGGGTGGTCGTGGACAATCTCAAGGCGATGCCCATCGCCTCCGGCGAGGCGGGACTGGAGAATCACCGCATCCGCAAGGGCTTGCACGGGCCGGTGAAGTTCGTCGCCGGGCGGGTCAAGCCCACCGAAGTCACCGACACGCGCTGGGTCTTCAACGAAGAGGCCGACGAGATGGAGGTCGTCGAGACCACGCAGGTCCGCGGAATCTACCCCGGGGTGGACCTGGAGCGCGGGCTGTTCCTGACCGACGAGTACATGCTGGATGCCTACTGGCTCGAAGACGACGGCGCCGCCGGCCGGGCTCGCCAGTACGACTGGCACGTCATGGGCGCCGGCTCTCACCGGCTCGACGGAAAGCTCGGGTTCAAGCCCACCAGCGAACTCAACGGTTCGATGCTCTACCGGGACGTCGGCGCCGAGCAGCCCGAGGGGGCCCGGAACAAGACCGAGGGCTCCGACCTGACCGAGGTCCGCAAGGCGACGACCGACCGGACGTGGTCGAGCGTCATCGTCCAGGACTGCAACGGCGACCCCGCCGAGAGTCGGCTGGGCAAGGCGTGGTACGACCGCGGCGTCGGTGTGCGGGTGAGCATGCTGGGCGAGAAGGGCACCCGCGTCTACGCCGCCCGCCCGCCGGTCGGCGGGCGGAAGGGCCCCAAGACGCTCCCCGAAACCGGCGGGGCGTACCTGATGGTCCGCCGCAACGCCGAGAAGACGACCTTCGTCGCCCTCCACGAGCCCTTCGAGGGCGGCGAGGCGAAGGCGCCCGGGACGAAGCTCCAGCGCATCGCCCAAGAGCCGGGCAAGGGCCTGGCCGTGCGGATTGTGAACCCGTCGCCCAAGTCGAGGCAGGCCCTCAACGACCGTATCGCCCTCCAGCTCGGCGACGACCTGACCAGTCCCGTGACCCTCGCCGACGACTCCGAGAGCCTCACCTTCCGCGACTACGCCTTCATTCGCATCAGCAAGGGCAAGGTCCGGGCGTACGGCGACATCCGTTCGCTGAAGCTCAAGGTCGAGGGCAAGCCCGAGTTGACCGTCAACGACAAGCCCGCCGACGCCAACGTCAGCCAGGGCGTCCTGACGTACGGAAGCAACTGACCGGCTCGCCGAACGCCGTTCGTCCGGCGACGGGCGGGCTGCGTCTGGAGTTCGCGTGCCGGCCGGCAGGGCGTCTCCGGTGACAGGCCGGGGCGCTCGTCGGCGGTCCGCCTCTCAGCGGTAATCGCGGGAATCGATCGCCAGGTCGCGGAGCATCGGGCTGATGTCCTCGACGCCGCGGACCACGAGGTGGGCGACGTCCCCGGCGCGTTCGGCCCGTCCCCACGCCAGCAGGATCGACCCGGCGAGGGCGTTGCGCACCCGCGGGAGGACCGAGGGGCGAACCATCAGGTTCGCGCTGCCGGTCTCGTCCTCGATCGTCAGGAAGATCACCCCGCGGGCGGTGCTGGGCCTCTGGCGGACGAGGACCACCCCGGCGAGGCGGCGGAAGGCCCCGTGCGGGCAACGCCGCGGTTGGCGGAACGAGGCGGCGGTGACGACGCGGCGGCGGTCCATCGCCTCGCGGAGGAACGCCATCGGGTGGCGGCGGAGCGAGAGGCCCGTGGTGCGGTAGTCCTGGAGCACCTGCTGGAGCGGGCCCGGCTTGGGCAGCCGCTCGGCGCCGTCGGTGTCGGGGCCCCCGGCGTCGGCGGGCGCGGCGAACAGGGGCATCGGCTCGCGGGGAATCGCCCGGATCTGCCACAGCGCTTCCGGACGGGTCAGCCCCATCGACCCGAAGGCGTCCGCCTCGGCGAGCTTCTGCAAGGAAGCCGATCCGACGCCGGCGGCGCGCGCCAGCGACGCGACGTCCGCGAAGGGCCCGTCGCTGCGGGTTGCCCGGGCGATCTTCCCGGCGTCCTTCTGTCGAAGTCCCTTGACGAGGCGCATCCCCAGACGGATCGCCCAGCGGCCGCGTTCGTCCGGCTCGAGGCGGCAATCCCATCCGCTGCGGTTGACGTCCACCGGGCGGACCGCCACGCCCGCGAGGCGCTTCGCGTCGGCGATGATCTGGGCCGGGGCATAGAAGCCCATGGGCTGGCTGTTGAGCAGGGCGGCGGCGAACGCGGCGGGGTGGTGACGCTTCAGCCA
>CAYTQL010000399.1:0-3004 GCA_964439555.1 uncultured Planctomycetaceae bacterium
CAAAAAAAGCCGCCGGGCGGCGCCGGCGGCCTGATGCGGCGGCGTATGTCCCGCCCGCCTACACAGGCCTGCTCCGTGCGTCCGCGTTTGCCACTGCTGTCACGATCAATTCGTTCCTTTACCGGTCCGTCGCGTCACCGGACAATCACCGGTCTTCAACGTCCCGGACCCTAGCGGCGTTCCCTCACTGTAGCATTTTCCAATGCCGCGTCAACATCCTCTTTCGGCGTTTACCGAAAAATCCTGAAGAAAAGCGCCGCGGTATTCATTCTACGCCACAGGCCCGCGCGAAGCCAACGCCCCGGGGCGAGTCCCCGACCGGCTGACTGCGGGCGGGACTGTACTTCTAAGTCTTTACAGAATCGAGCATTACCGCTGATATAGGCCCGAAGACCAGGATCGGCAGCCACGCCGCCCAGACCGGCGGCAGATCGACATTCCGGCAGATGAAGATCATCGCGTAGTACCCGCCCACCGTCAGCACCGCCAGGGCGGCCGAGGCCTTGATGTTCCGCTGGCGCGAGAGGATGAACGGCAACGCCAGCAGCAGCATCACGAGGTTGTGCAGGGGCTGGGTCACCCGGATGTGCCGCACCAACCGCGCCGATTGCTCGTCCGGAATCCGTTTGAGCTGAAGCAGTTGCGTGATCTGCGACATCGAGAGGTAGTCCATCCACCGGCTGGACTCGCGCAGGAAAATGTCCTGGGCGGAGAGGTCGGAGGGCACGAACAAGCGCCCGCCGGTGAGCTGCCAATGCCACTCGCCTTGCTCGTCGGTGGTCCACCGGGCCCGCTCGGCCAGGAACAGCGCCAGCGTGCGGCGCTGATCTTCCGGAGCCTCGAGGTCGGAAACGTAGGTGAACACGGGGTTGATCAGCGTTCCGCCGCGCTCGACGCCGGGTCGGGGCTTCTCGATTTCCAACTGGTCGGCCCGGAGGATCAACCCGTAGTGTTCATCCTCCCCGAAGGGGTTGACCACGGGCACCTCCCAGTCGATCGGCGGGGGCGCAACGCCTCGCGCGCGGGCGCGGGCGAGCAGCTTGTCGAGCAGCAGTTCCGGGCTGAGGTAGGTATAGACGCTCCCGGTGTCGGGGTTGATCAGCCATCGCCCGCGGGCGAGCACCCCCGGAGCCCCGAGCCACCCGCGGAGCTTCTTTCCGTCGAGGACCACGTTGCGGTAGGTGAGCTGCCGGGCGTGGATGCCCGCGAGTTGGCGGTAGTCCGCGTCCCGCGGGGTGACGATGACGTTCTGCATCTGCCCCTCGGCCGGGCTGAAGCGCCCGGCGTACCAGACGGTCCGCCGCCCGTCGGTCATGAACTCCACGGCGAACTCGGACTCGCCGGTCGGGTCATCGTGGTCCAGCACCAGCCGCGGCGCCAGCGGGGGGATGAGCACTTCCTGATCGAAGACGATCAGTCCGCTCAGCGCCATCGAGCAGAGCACGATCGGCAGCACGACGCGATGCAGGCTCACCCCGGAGGCGAGCATGGCGACGACCTCGTTGGTGGAGTTCATCCGGGCGAGCGTGAACGCCGCGGCCGCGACGATCACCACGCCGCCGAGCTCGGCGACGTAGACCAGCGTCCGGGCGCCATAGAACCGCACCGCGTGCTGGAGAATCTGGAGGAAGGTCCAGCCATGGCTTTCGCCGAGTTCGGCGAATTCGTCCATGTTGACGAACATGTCGGTGATGATCCGCAGCGCCATGAGCACCACGAACCACAGCACGGCCGAGAAGAGGAAGCTCCGGACAACGTAGCGGTCGAGGGTTCGCATGGCGTCTCCTAGGCCCGAAGCGTATGTCCGTAGAGGACCAGGTCGGCGGTCGCGATGACGACCACGCCGCCCCAGATCGCCCCGAGCCCCAACAGGCGGGGCACGTCCGGGTTGGAGACCATCTCCTTGCCCATGATGATCGCGACGATGACCACCGTGGCGGGAACCATCGCCAGGGCGAAGGCGCTGACCACGTGCCCGCCGCGGAAGATGATGCCCATCGCCGCGCCGAGGGTGACCAGCAGGAAGCAACTGAGCCCGTAGGCGACGCGTCCGTGCATTTCAGCCAGGATTTCGCCCATGAGTTTGGGGATTTTCTGGGTCTTGAGCACCTCGATGGCGGTGAGGATCGCCGGAGCGCGGGTGACCTGCTTCGGGCGAGCGTAGATGTCCGCCAGTCCGATCCGCTCGGCGCGGTCGGCGACGGGGGCGGGGATGGCGATCTGCCCCTCGACCCAGTCGGTCCGGCGTTGCTTGCGGGCGTTGGGGGTCAGCGGCTCGACGTCGACGTTGTCCCGCAGGTGCAGGGTGATCCACGATCGGTCGGACATCGCCGACCAGGTGACCTCCACCGTGCCCCGATCGGCCGAGACCCGCTGCCGCGGCTGACCGTCCTGATGAACCAGCACCTCCACGCGCCGGACGGCGCCGTCGGGGAGCGTGCGGCTCTCGAGGGTCGCCAGCGAGCGCCCGGCCACGGACGAGGCCGGGGCGCTGAGAACGTAGGACCGCCGCGGCATCCGCGGGCCCGGACCGTCGCCGGTCCCCGCCGTCGGCTGGCGGAGCGCGGCGTAGACCTTGCCCGCCCTGAGCGTGCGGACGATGTCGGAGACCACCATGTTGTGTCGCACGTCGCGGCGGATCTTCACCAGGGCGCGGCGGATTTCCACGTGCTCGGCCGGTTGGGCGTAGGTTTCGGCGAGTTGCTCCCAGGTGTAGGTGGCCGGGTCCGCTTCGACGGGGCTGGGCAGACGTCGCGACGGCGGGGTGATCGTGCCGAACTCGCCGATGCTCTTGCGTCCCTGCTCCAGAACGGCCGGGTCGTCGAGCCGGACGGTGACGTACCACTCGCCCTCGTGCTTGTCGAAGCTCACGGCCGCCCGGGCGCTGGAGAGCACGCGCAGCTTGCTGGGGCGGCTCCGGTCGGCGGCGACGACGCCGCGGAGGAGGTCTTCCTCGGGGTGGACCTCATCGGCGTGGATGACGTAGTTGTGGCCCAATCTCACG
>CAYTQL010000400.1:0-2972 GCA_964439555.1 uncultured Planctomycetaceae bacterium
ACCGGGTAGTGGGTTTTCGGTCCCGTCGAAGTCGGGAGCGTCCGACCGACCCCTCGACCACATCGGTTCTGGCGGCGGGGGACCCGTTCGGAGGCTTGAGCAAACGGCCGCGACCTCGCCTGCCCACTGTCCCTCGCCGCAGCGAGAGACGCGCCCCGTGCGAACGGATGACGCTCTGGTAAAGACGGAGGATTGTAGATGGACCTCCGAGAGCCTGTCAAGCGCGATTGCGCCGGATTTCGGCGCTTCGAGGGCGCCGGTTCGCCCCCGGGGCCGCCGAAGCGCGGGCGGCGCCCGGGCAATCCGCCCGCGGCGGCTCGGCTTAGGGTGCGGCTCAGACCCGAAGGAGCACCGCGGCGATGACGGTCAGGAGCATGAGCACGACCAGCAAAGCCGGGACGAGCCATTCCCGACCGGTGGGACGGGGGAAGCGCATGGTCACCGAGGCGCCGAGCGCAACGGCGGACAGGTCGCGCCGGCGGAGGGTTTCGCGGCGGAAGGCTTCCCGGCGGACGCTGTCGGCGTATCCGCGGGTGCGTGGGTCGTCGTCCATCAGGCTCGCCAGCGCGACCGCCTGGCGGTGACGCCCGGTGGCATTGAGCAGCGTGGTCATCGCCACTTGTCCGCGGGGGTTGTGGGGGTCCAGTTCCAGCGCCCGGCGGAGGGAGCTTTCCGATTCGGTCAGTCGCCGCTGGCGCAATTGCGCCATTCCCAGCGCCGCCCAGGCGTTGGCGCTGCGGGGACGGGCGCGCAGGGCGTCCAGCGCCGCGGTTTCGCCCGGGAGCGGGCCGCGCTCGAAGGCCATGAAATTCGCATACTCGATCAGCAGGTGCGGGTCGCGACCGGAGAGCTCCACTGCGCGTTCGAAAGCCTTCTGCGCCTCGTCGTACTGCCGCGCCTCGGCGGCCGCACAGGCCAGCGAGAGGTGCGACTGGTAGAGCTTCGGACCATGGCGGACCGCCTCGCGGGCCTCCCGGACGGCCTCGGTGGGGTGTCCGCCGAGAAGCAGGGCATGGGCCCGCCAACAGCGGAAGACGGGGGTGTCGGGGTCCGCTTCGACAAGCTGATCGGTCAGGGCGAGCCCCAGCAGGTGGTTGCCCGCCTGGAAGGCTTCGCAGGCGCGTTCGGCGAGTTGTTCGAGCTCCCACGGTTCCATGGTCTCGTCCTGACAGCTCATTCTAGCCCGCTCGACGCCCGCCGACCGCCGCGACGGGATTTGAGTTTGCGACGCCGGCGGACACTCCCCGCCAGGACGCCGGTCACCCCTCGAGCATTCACCGGTCGGGCGAAAACCGTCGCCGCCCCCTGTCCACCGGCCGCGGAAGCTGTAGAATATCCGCCATGGGTGAATCCGCCGTTGAGAGCGACTTCCAGCGCCGCATCGACGCCTTTGCCGCCGACTGGTCCGCGGTGACCGGCGAGATCGGAAAGGTCGTGGTCGGTCTGCGCGACGTGGTGGACCAGACGCTCGTGAGCCTCCTGGGCGGGGGACACGCCCTGCTCGAAGGCGTGCCGGGTATCGGCAAGACGCTGCTGGTCCGGACCCTCGCCGACGCGCTGGACCTGTCCTTCAGCCGCATCCAGTTCACCCCGGACCTCATGCCCGCCGACATCACCGGGACCAACGTCATCCGCCCCGACGCCGAGGGCCTTCGGCAGTTCGAGTTCCAGCCCGGGCCCATCCTGGCGAACCTCATCCTCGCCGACGAGATCAACCGCGCGACGCCGAAGACCCAGTCGGCCGTGCTCGAAGCGATGGCCGAGCGGACCGTGACCGTCGCCCGGACCACCCACAGGCTCTCCGAGCCGTTCTTCGTGCTCGCCACGCAGAACCCGCTGGAGATGGAAGGCACCTATCCGCTGCCCGAGGCGCAGGTGGACCGGTTTTTGCTGAAGATCCGCGTAGGCGCGCCCACGCAGGACGAGCTGGTGGAGATCCTGGAGCGCACCACCGGCGCCGAGACGCCCGCGGCGGAGAAGGTGCTCGGCGGCGATCGCGTCCTGGAATTGCGGCAGTTGGTGCGGGAGGTTCCCGCGGCCGGGCACGTGAAGCAGTACGTCGCGCGCCTGGTTCGTGCGACCCACCCGGAGGCGTCCGAGGCCCCCGAGGCGGTCGGCCGATGGGTCCGCTACGGCGCGTCGCCCCGGGCGGCCCAGGCGCTGCTGCTCGGCGCCCGCGTCCGCGCCCTGACGGCCGGGCGGGCGGCCGTGAGCTTCGAGGACGTCCGCTCCGTCGCCCACGCCGCCTTGCGGCACCGGCTCATTCTCAACTTCGAAGCCCAGGCCGAAGGCATCGACCCCGACGAGATCGTCGATTCGCTGCTGAGCGAACTCTCCCGGAAGGCCTGAAAAGCCCCCACCGCGCTCGGGCTCAGCGGGCAGACGGAATGCGCGGGAATCCCGTGACGGTCCGCATCGGCGAATGTCCCCCGTTTCATACCCGTGCGGGCTGGCCGCGGAGCGGCGTCAGAATCTCCGGCCTCGGAGGATGGAGACCATCAGCCAGAAGCCGAGGATGGCGGCCGCGATGTAGCCGATGACCCCGAGGGTCTGGAGGTCGATGATCCGCCAGATGGTCCGCTCCGGCTGGGCGACGATCAGGCTGCTGGCGACCAGCAGCCCGGCGATGATCAGGGCGAAGGCGACGATGCTGGCGCTGCGCCCGATGGTCTGTTCGAGCGTTTCGAGATGCTCGTGGCGGATCTGGACCATCAGCTTGCCCTGGCGGAGCTTGCGGGCGAGTTGCCCGATGTCCTCGGGCAGGGCGACGGCCAGGTCGGCCAGGTCCCGCCCGGCGCGGCGGAGCTTGCGGGCGACCCGCTTGGGCTCGAATCGCTGGAAGTAGAGCTTCCTCGCCCAGGGGCGAAGGTACTCGATGACCTTGAACTCGCTGTAGAGCTCCGTGGCCAGCGACTCGACGGTCATCATCGCTTTCATCATCAGCGTGAATTGCACCGGGACCCGGACATGAT
>CAYTQL010000401.1:0-2968 GCA_964439555.1 uncultured Planctomycetaceae bacterium
TCCGCGGAAGTCGGTGTTGGCGACCTTCCGCAGGGAGACGCTGGTGAACCTGCGCTTCGGCTTCTCGGGCGCCGCCCCGCGGAGCGTGCAGTGGAAGTACCCGTCGTGCTCCTCGTTGTCGAGGTAGAGCTCCTTGAGCCGCTCGTTCTCTTCAAGATCGAGCGAGAACCTGCACTCGTCGGTCTTACGATAGGGACAGGTCAGGCAGCGTTCGGTGCGGTCGACCAGGCCCATCGCCTCGGCCGTCTGCGGGGTGTAGAACATCCGCGAGCCGTGGCAGAAGACCGCCTCGGGCACGTCCTCGATCCACCAGTTGACCAGGTCGAAGTGGTGGGTCGCCTTGTGCACCAGCAGCGAGCCGGAGTTGTCCAGCTTGCGGTGCCACCGTCGGAAGTAGTCCGCCCCGTGGCGGGTATCCAGCGGCCAGGTGAAATCGACGCTGTAGACCTGGCCGATCTTCCCGGCGTCGAGCAGCTCCTTGAGCTGCGAGCGGTGGGGGGCGTAGCGGTAGTTGAAGGTCACCTGGAGGCTCCGCCCGGTTTTTTTGCGGGTCTCCAGAATGGCGCGGCACTTCTGCTCGTCGGTGGTCATCGGCTTCTCGGTGATCACGTCGACGCCGAGTTCCATCGCACGGATGATGTAGTCGCTGTGCGTGGCGTCGGGACCGGTGGTGACGATGACCTTCTCCGGCTTGGTCTCGGCGACCATGCGGTCGAAGTCCTCGGCCGGGTAGGTCGGGGCGGGGTCGCCGCCGAGTTGCCGGATCTGCGTATTCTTGAGTTCCATCCGCCCGGAGTTGATGTCGCAGAGGGCGACGATCTCGGCGATCTCGGGGTAGGTTTCGCAGATAGCCTGGGTGTACATGCTGCTGCGGCTGCCGCAGCCGACCTGGGCGTAGCGCGTTTTGGACATGGGGGCTCCTTGGTCTGCCTGGAGGGATCAGTCAGCAGTTCACCATGCCCGCCGGCGAGGGCGGTGTCAAGCCCGGCGCGCGGCGCGGGATTCCACGGCCGTGCGGATGCGTGCGGCGACCTGCTCGATTGCGCCGGTCGCGTCGATGACGGCGAAACGCTGCGGCGCCTCGTCCGCCTGCTCCAGGAACAGCTCCCGGACGCGGCGGTGGAAGGCGGCGCTCTTCGATTCTACTCGGTCCCGGGGGCCCCGGAGGCGCCCGAGTCCCGCCTCGGCCGGGACGTCCAGAATCAGCGTCAGGTCCGGGCGGACTTCCCCGAGCCCCGCGGCGTAGGCCTGGCGGACCTGCGCGGCGGAGGCCTTGCCCTCGGCCACCTGGTAGGCCAGCGTCGAGGAGACCCAGCGGTCGCACAGCACGCATCGCCGCTCGGCCAGGGCCGGGGCGATCACCTCGCCGTAGAGCTGGGCCCGACTGGCCATGTAGAGCAGCATCTCGCAACCGGTGGTCATCTCGGTGTGGGCGGGGTCCAGGAGCACCTCGCGGAGGCGGTCGCCGATGGGCGTGCCCCCGGGGTCGCGCGTGGCGGTGACGGGGAGGCCCTCGGCCTCCAGGCGCGCGCGCAGCAGGGCAAGCTGCGTGCTCTTGCCGCCGCCGTCGGGCCCATCGAAGACGATGAACCGCCCGGTAAGTGCTGTCCGCAGGTCGCCCATGCCGCAAAGCCTACGCGCCCGGGGCGCCGCAGGCAACGTCCTTGCAGACGGCCGGGGCGGTTGGGTATCACGCACGCACGCCAGCCAGGGGAGAGAAGGCATGCCCATCAAGGTCGCATTCATCGGCGCCGGGCGCGTCGGATTTACGCGGAAGCTCTCCCGGGACATCCTCACCGTCCCGGAGTTGCAGGACACCCGCTTCGCCCTCCACGACATCTCCGAGCGGAACCTCGACATGCTCCGCCGCTTCGGCTACTACTCCCCCGAGTCCAACGGGCGCCTCTGCGAGGACGTGCCGTGGTACCGCAAGCGCCCGGATGAGGTCGAGCGGTAAATCAACCTGGATACGTGGATCCACGGCGAGATGGGCGGGTATCTCCGCGTCTGCACCGAGGGGCGCAACGGGTTCAAGACCGACTTCTCCAACTGGCTCAAGGACGAGGACAAGGGCAATCAGTAGCTCTGATTCCGCCGGGGGCAGGCCGAACCGGTGAGGGACAGGGAATGCTCGCCGCTGCGGAGCCCGAGGACGATGCTGACGCACTCGACGCAGGGGTTGCCCTCGGCGTCGGCGCCCGCGGTCAGAGTGACGGTGAACTGGCTGAGCACGACGTCGGTCCCGTCCACGAGGGTTTCGGTGACGGCCGTGTCGCTGGCGACCTGCCCGGAGTAGGTCAGGGCGGCTCCGGACGCTTCGACCGTGACCGTCTCTTCGCCTTCCCCGGTGTCGGGCAGCGTCAGGACCAGCCGGGTTCCGTCGGCCTCGAGGGCGGCGTTGTCGGCGTGGCGGATGTCGGTGAGCACACGGTTCATGATGAACCGCCCGAGTCGGGTGAGGTCCAGGCTCTCGGTGTTCTGCTCGCGGCTGTGGAAGGCGGCGTGGACGAACACCGCAGCCGAGCCCATCAGCAGCGCCGCGAGGGAGACGGCGATGAGCATCTCCGCGAGGGTGAAACCGCGTCGCTGTCTGCCCGTTACGGCTGCCATGCCGGATACTCCTGGTAGCTGTGGGCGTTGGGGTAGACCTTGTAGCGTTTCTTGACGCCGAGCGGGATGACGTTGTTCGGGTCCGGGTAGATGTCCACCGCGTCGCTGGAGCCGTCGAGGTTGCCGAGATTCGCGCCGCACACGCCGGTGGAGGCGACCCAGCCGTCGCGCTTGTTCATGATGCAGTCGCCGTTCTCGTCGACGAGGTTGGCCATGGAGACGATGGTTCCGTGGACCGTGCAGTGATTGTACAGGTCCACGCATCCGCCGACGACGAGCCCGACGATCTCGGACTCGCCGTCGCCGCCGCCGCCCTCGGCGCCGCCGAGGTTGACGTTGTAGTTCGGCGCCATCAGCG
>CAYTQL010000402.1:0-957 GCA_964439555.1 uncultured Planctomycetaceae bacterium
GGGCGATTTCCTCGGAGACCTTGTGCCCGGGAAGATGCCCGCCCTCGCCGGGCTTGGCGCCCTGGGCCATCTTGATCTGGAGCATGTTCGCGTGGGCGAGGTAGTTGATCGTCACGCCGAAGCGCCCGCTGGCGACCTGCTTGACGCCGCAGTTGGCGCTGTCGCCGTCGGGCAGGGGTTCGTAGCGGCGGGGGTCCTCGCCGCCCTCGCCGGTGTTGGCGTAGGCGCCGAGGCGGTTCATCGCCACGGCCATGGTCTCGTGGGCTTCCCGGGAGATCGACCCATGGCTCATCGCCCCGGTGTAGAAGCGTTTGACGATCTCCTCGGCGGGCTCGACCTGCTCGAGGGGGACCGGCTCGGCGGCGTCGGTGTCGAGCTCGAAGAGCCCGCGGAGCGTGCACAGCCGGCGGGCCTGGTTGTTGACGACCTCGGCGAAGCGGCGGTAGGCGTCGGCGTCTCCGTGGCGGACGGCGTGCTGCATCAGCGCCACGCTGTCGGGGTTCCAGAGGTGCTGCTCGCCGTCGCAGCGGAAGTGGTACTCCCCGCCGTGGGGCAGCGCCATCTCCCCGCCGCGGCGGGGGCGGTTGGCTTCGGCGTGGCGGCGCAGGGCTTCTTCGGCGATCTCGGCGAGCCCGATGCCTTCGATGCGGCTGGTGGTTCCGGTGAAGTAGCGGTCCACCACCTCGCGGTTGAGCCCGAGGCACTCGAAAATCTGGGCGGACCGGTAGCTGCGGACCGTGGAGATGCCCATTTTGCTCATGACCTTGAGGATGCCCTTGCGAACGGCGGTGATGTAGTTGTCCAGCACCTGCTGGGGCTCCATCGTCGCCGGCAGGTCGCCTCGCTGGTGAAGCTCGCCGAGGGTGTCCATCGCGAGATACGGGTTGACCGCGTTGGCGCCGAAGCCCAGCAGCAGGCAGAAGTGCATCACCTCGCGGGCCTCGCCGGTCTCGATGA
>CAYTQL010000402.1:967-2950 GCA_964439555.1 uncultured Planctomycetaceae bacterium
GGGCGTCCAGCAGGGCGTGGTGCAGGGCGCTGGTCGCCAGCAGGGCGGGGATCGGGGCCTTGTCCGCCCCGGCGTCGCGGTCGGAGACGATCAGCAGCGACGCGCCGTCGGCGATGGCGCCCCTGGCCGCCTCGATCATCGCCTCGATGCCCGCGACCAGGGCGGCGCCGGGGTCGTCCGACTCGGCGTCGAACAGTGCGGGAATCGTCGCCACGCAGTAGTCCTCCCGGCGGGAGGTCCGCAGCCGGGAGATGTCCTCGTTGGTGAGAATCGGGTGGGTGAGCTTGAGCTGCCGGCAGTGCTCGGGCGTCTCGGCGAGGATGTTCCGCCGCTTGCCGACGTAGAGCATCAGCGACATCACCAGCCCCTCCCGCAGCGGGTCGATCGGCGGGTTGGTTACCTGGGCGAAGAGCTGCTTGAAGTAGTTGAACAGGCACTTGGGCTCATCGGAGAGCACCGCCAGGGGGGTGTCGGCGCCCATGGAGCCCAGCGGTTCCTGCCCGTTGGCGGCCATGGGGGCCAGGATCGTCGTCAGGTCCTCGCGCGAATAGCCGAAGAGCCGCTGGCGGTAAGCCAGTTCCTCCGGCTCCGGCGTTTCGGAGACGGCCGACTCGAAGAGCCCGCGCAGCTCGATGCGGTTCTCCTCCAGCCAGCGACGGTAGGGCTTCTGGCGGGCGATCCGGGACTTGATCTCGTTGTCCAGGATCACCCGTCCCTCGTCGGTGTCCACGAGGAACATCCGTCCGGGCTGGAGCCTGCCCTTCTGGGCGACCCGCTCGGGGGGCATTTCGATGGTGCCCACCTCCGAGCCGAGGATCACCAGCCCGTCGGTGGTGATCACGTACCGCGCCGGGCGCAGCCCGTTGCGGTCCAGCGTGCCCCCGACCAGCGTCCCGTCGGTGAAGACCATCGCGGCGGGCCCGTCCCAGGGCTCCATGATTGCGGTGTGGTACTCGTAGAACGCCCGCTTGTCGGTGCTCATGTGGTAGCGGGGCCCGAAGGCCTCGGGAATCATCATCATCATCGCGTGCGGAAGCGACCGACCGCCCCGGACGAGCAGCTCGAGGCAGTTGTCGAACTGCGCCGAATCGCTCGCCCCCTCCTCCAGCACCGGAAAGAGGTCCGAGAGGTCCTCGCCGAGCCGCTCGCTGCTCATCCGCCGCTCGCGGGACCGCATCCGGTTGCGGTTGCCGCTGAGGGTGTTGATCTCCCCGTTGTGCGCAACCATCCGGAAGGGCTGGGCGAGCTTCCAGCTCGGGAAAGTGTTCGTGCTGTAACGCTGGTGGACCAGGCACAGGGCGGTCTTCATCCGCTCGTCGGAGAGGTCCGGGTAGTACTCGAAAAGCTGGTGGGCGAAGAACAGGCCCTTGTAGCAGATGGTCCGGCAGGACATGCTCGTGATGCAGAACTCCTCGACCGCTTCGCCCAACTGCTGGCGCACCAGCCGCTCGGCGCGCTTGCGGGCGAGGTACAGCGCCCGCTCCAGCGGCTCGCCCGCCAGACCGCATCCGTCGATGAACACCTGCTTGATCGACGGTTCCGCCGCGGCGGCGAGCTCGCCGAGGGTGCTGTTGTCCGAAGGCGCCTCCCGCCAACCCAGGACCATCATCCCGTAGTGGGCGATCGCCTCTTCCACCGCTTTGTCGCACTTGTCGCGGAGTTTGGCGTCATCCCGGGGTCCGAAGATGTGGGCGACCGCGTAGCTCCCGGGCTCGGGGAGCTGGAGCTTCAGGCGGTCCGCCTCGGCCGCGAAAAACTCATGGGGCATCTGCATCAGGATGCCCGCGCCGTCGCCGGTGGTCTCGTCCGCCCCGGCCGCGCCGCGGTGGTGCAGGTTCAACAGCACCTGCTTGCCGTGCTCGATGATCGCATGGCTCGGGGTCCCGTCGATCTGGATGACCGAACCGATCCCGCAGGCGTCGTGCTCGCGTCGGGCTTCGTAAAGCCCTTGGTCTCGTGAAAAAGGAATGCTTATGACTCCCA
>CAYTQL010000403.1:0-2947 GCA_964439555.1 uncultured Planctomycetaceae bacterium
GGTGGAGATCGAGGAGAACCGCTTCGGCTTCGAGCCGGAGATCACCGCCAAGATCGCCGCGATGGGCTGCCGCATCTACGAGGTGGGCATTTCCTACGCCGGGCGGACCTACGAGGAGGGCAAGAAGATCGGCTGGCGCGACGGCGTCCGGGCGATCTGGTGTATCCTGAAGTACTCCCGTGCGCGGCATCGCTATCGCGGACGCTGCCCGCGCGGCGCCGACCGCTCGACCGACGAACCCGGGTGAAGCCTTGACGGATCGGCGGATCGGCGGTATCATCCTCCGCGCTCAAGGCCTGCCGCATTCGCCAGGCCGGAAGGGAGGATGTCATGCGCAGGATCGTGCTCGCGATCTGGGTGCTCGCTCTGGCGCCCGCAGGGGTCTCCGCGGCGGAGATCATCTACCTCTACCAGCCCTACTACGGGAGCCCCAAATCGGCCGACCAGGTGCTCATCGACCGCCTGGTTTCCCAAGACTACGACACCTTGGCCGTGCCCTGCGCGGATCTCACATCCGCGCAGGCCGATACGGCCGAGCTGCTGATCGTCAGCGACACGTGCACGACCGGCCCGGACCCGGCGCTGCTCCGTGCGAGCCCCGCCGCGGTGCTCTGCTCGCGGGTGTGGCTGTTCGATGACCTGGGGCTGATCCTCCCCGGGATCGGCTCGACCGACGGCGACCCGACGGACGACGAGACCGGCGAGCTCCGCCGGATGGGCTCGGCGCCGGGGCGGGATTCGCTGAGCATGGTGGACCCGGGCGGGATGTTCTCGGCCGGACTTTCCGGGACGGTGACGGTCTACGATTCGCCTGGGGAAATCAACTGGGCCTATCCCGTGGATTCGGCGGAGGTTATCGCCTCGATCACGCTCTGGGACGACGACGGATCGAGCGTCGACCGGGCCGCGACGTTCGTGGTCCCGAGCGGGGGCGTGCTGGGCGACGAGACGA
Source organism: uncultured Planctomycetaceae bacterium (assembly GCA_964439555.1). Lineage (GTDB taxonomy): Bacteria > Planctomycetota > Phycisphaerae > SM23-33 > SM23-33 > CAYTQL01. Next base: position 953 of record CAYTQL010000403.1, read on the forward strand.
TCGCGCCGAACCGGCGGGCCGGGTTCTTCCTTCCGGAGGAGATGTCGCAACATCTTACCGCGGACGGACTTGCGTTGTTTGACGTGGCTGTCCACCACTCCTACCATCCCGAGCCCGGGATGCTGGGGGTGCTCCTGCTCGGCGGGGGCGTGCTGCTGCGGCGTCGGGGTCAGAGCCGGGCGGCCTGACGGATCTCCTCGGGGATCGGAACGACCCGCCCCTCGGCGTCGAGCGGGGCGACGGTGGTCTCGGCGGTGGCGATGAGCTGCTCGTCGGCGGCGCGGCGCAGTTCGTAGGCGTGGTCGATCCGGGCTGCGCCGACTTTCACGATCCGGGTGGTCAGCCGGAGTGACTCGTCGAACCGGGCCGGGGCGTGGTAGCGGGCGGCGCAGCGAACGACGGCGAAGAACACGCCGCGTGCCTCGCAGTCGGCGTAGGAGACGCCCGAGGCCCGCAGCAGCTCGATGCGGCCCATCTCGAAGTACACCCAGTACCGCGAATGGTGGACGACGCCCATCTTGTCCACCTCCGGGTACCGCACGCGGATCTCGATGTCGCAGGAGGTCATGGGGGGATTGTAATTGCGCATGGCGGATTTCGCATTGCCAATCGCCCCGACGGAGCCGGTTCGCCGGCTTCGTCGCCTGAAAAGACCCTTGATTCCCGCTCGTCAATCCGTATCATGACGAAACTCGGACGTTCAGCGGACAAACTGTAGCCATACTGAGGCAGAAAGGGATGCGACCAGCACATGATCAAGGTTAAGGCCAGAGGCAAGGAGTCGGTCGAGCAGATGATGCGGCGATTCAAGAAGATGTGCGAGAAAGAGGGCCTCACGAAGGACATCAAGCGCAACAGCTACTACGAGAAGCCCTCGGAACGCCGCCGCCGCCGCGCTCGCAAGAGCATGAAGCGCGTCGCGAGTTCCTGACGACGCTCGTCCCGCCGACACCTGATGATGATCGCGGGGTTTGAGCGCACCAGGCTCGAACCTCCGGTTCCCCCGAGACAGCACCGATGGAGCGGTCGTCCCGAAATCAGGGAAGAGCTTCTCACCCGGCGCGGACCGCCGGGGGTGAGCTTTCGTTTCGACGCACCCGATTGATGTCCGTATCCACACCTGATCCCCGTGCCCCGAAAAAGGAGCCCTCTACGTGGACAAGGAGACTTTGCTGAAGCTCGCCAAGACCCCGAAGTTCATCGGTCTGGCGATCGCGATCGTGGCGATTGTCGTTCTGGCGATCGTCTTTCAGTTCACCGCCGAGCCGATTCCCATTGTCTGGTGGATCGCCCCGTTCGGCGCGACGCTGGCGCTGGCGTTCGCGTCGATCTTCTACCACCAGGTCGCCGACGCCAATCCCGGTGACGAGAACATGGTCGAGATCGCCGGGCACGTCAGCGACGGCGCCATGGCGTACCTCCGCCGCCAGTACAAGGTGGTGGGCATCTTCTTCGCCGTGGCGTTCGCGGTTCTCGGGCTGATGGCCTGGGCGTTGGACGTTCAGCACTGGGTCGTCCCCTTCGCCTTCCTCACCGGCGGGTTCTTCTCCGGGTTGTGCGGTTGGCTGGGGATGAAGACCGCGACCCTGGCGTCCAACCGCACCACCCAGGGCGCCAAGGAAGGGCTCAACCGCGGGCTGACCGTCGCCTTCCGCGCCGGGGCCGTGATGGGCATGGTCGTCGTGGGCTTCGGGCTGCTCGACATCAGCATCTGGTTCTTCGTGCTCTACAAGATCTTCCCCGCCATCGGGCTGCAGCTCGAAGGCGGACTCGTGGAGATCACCGTCGTCATGCTCACCTTCGGGATGGGCGCCTCCTCGCAGGCGTTGTTCGCCCGCGTCGGCGGCGGAATCTACACCAAGGCGGCCGACGTCGGGGCCGACCTCGTCGGCAAGGTCGAGGCGGGCATTCCCGAGGACGATGCGCGGAATCCGGCTACCATCGCCGACAACGTCGGCGATAACGTGGGCGATGTGGCCGGCATGGGCGCCGACC
>CAYTQL010000404.1:0-2928 GCA_964439555.1 uncultured Planctomycetaceae bacterium
CCGAACGACCGGCAGTGGGGTTTTCTGCGACGGCGGGACGTGAGCCTGGTGCTGAACCTGCGGACGCTCCGCGAGGATGCGGACATCTTCGGGCTCGAGCAGCAGATCTGCCACGACGCCGGGGCGACGATGCGCAACGTGCCCATCGAAACCCGCCTGCCCAGCGACGCGCAGCTCGAAAGCGCCCTGCGGGAGCTGCGGACCTGGCGCCCCACGGCGCTGATCCACTGCCAGCACGGCGAGGACCGCAGCGGGATCATCATCGCGGCCTATCGCGTGGTGCTCCAGAACTGGCCGGTCCACAAGGCGCTGACCGAGATGCGCCGCTACCGGGCGGACTCGGACCCCGAGCGGCTCGCGGATGTGCGGGCGATGCTCCTACGCCTCTCGGGCGCCCAGCGGGACTGGCTCCGCCGGACCCACCCGAACAGCGGATGGGTGCTCGCCCCGGGCATCGAAACTCGAAGCCCTGCGAAGACTTGAACTTACAGACGCTGCGGCGACCGACGGTCGCCACGTTTCGCCTCCCCTCGACAGGCGGGTGAACCATGACCACTCTCCGGGCCTATCGCGGCGTGGATGAACTGCTGGACCGCATCGAGGCCGTGCGCTTCCGCGCGTGGGTCCTCCGTGTGCTCACCGGCGCCCTGATCGTGACGGGCGTCCTCTGCGCGGCGCTGCTGGTGGCGGGTCTGGCGGCCGGGTACTGGCCGGACCAGCCCCCCCGACTGCTGCGCTGGTCGTTGCTGATCGGCTCGTTCGGGGCCCTGCTCGGCGCGCTGGGGCTCTGGGCGCTGCGGGGATGGTTGTGGCGTCAGAAGCCCGCGCAGACCGCCCGCGCCATCGAACAGGCGATGCCCGAAGCGCGGAACGACCTGATCAACTCGGTCCTGCTGGCCGACGACGCCCAGCAGACCAGCCCGGAGCTGGTGCAACTGGCGATCGGCGAATCGCTCGCCCGCACCCGCCGCCTGGAGCTCAAGCGGAGCGTCTCGCTTCGCCCGCTCAAACGGGCGGCCCTGCTGGCGGGGCTCAGCGCGGTGCTCATGACCACCTTCGCCGCCTTCCAGCCCGGTCCCTTCCGCCGCGGCGTGATGGCGACGTTGACCCCGGGCTCGTACGTCGCCCGCGCCAACGACGTGGAACTGATGGTCCTGGAGCCCGGGGACGCGACGGTCTTCGCCGGCGAACCGCTGACGCTGGTCGCCCGCATCCGTAATGACGCCCACGAACCTCTCGAAGCCGAGGTGCTCTCGCCGGGCTCGGCCCCGCGGCGGATGATCGCCTCCGACGGGTACACGAGCTTCACCCTCCCGCTGGGCAAGATGGACCGCGAGCTCCGCTACGCCGTGCGGATCGGGCGCTCCCGCTGGCCGGAAGATCGCGAGTGGTACACCGTCAAGGTCCGCCGACGCGTAGAGGTCGCCGGGCTCGACCATCGCTACGAGTACCCGCGCTACACGCACAAGGCGTCCGAGCCGGTCGCCGACGCCGCGGGCCCGATCGCGGTCCCGCTCGGCACGGCCGTGGAGTTGACCCTCCGCCTCCGCACCCCGGCGCCCAGGGCGCTGCTGGAGTTCCGCAACGGCAAGACCGTCCCGCTGGGCGTGCTGGGCGACGGGCGCAGCTTCACCGGGCGCTTCGTGGTCCGCGAAGACGCCGGATACCGCATCGTGCTCAAGGACCCCTCCGGCGCGGTCGTCGGGCAACTTCCCGACGCCGGGAACAGGGAAATCCGGGACCTCTACGCGGCGGGTTCGGACGAGCTGATCAAAGGCTACTACCCCGTCCGCGCACTCCCGGACGCCCGCCCGACGGTGGAGGTCCTCTCGCCGCGGCGGAACGTGACGGTCTCCCCCGGCGGCGAACTGCCCCTGCGGATCAAGGCGACCGACAGGTACGGCGTCACCGCCCTGAGGCTCTACACCGCCCTGGAGCGCGGCGACGAGCCGCCGAAGTTCCTCCCGGAGCCCACCTTCGTCGACCCGGTTTCCGGGGAGCGGAAGGAAATCGTCCACGATTGGACCTTCGACCTCTCCCGGTTCAAGGAGGGCGATACGATCGTCTACTACGCCCGGGCGACGGACAACCGCGACCTGGCGTCCATCGGCGTCGGCGGCCCGCAGCACAAGGACAGCTACCAGTACAAGATCACGCTGCGCGACGCCGCGAAGCTCGCGGCCGAGCGGGCGAAGCTCTACGACGAAATCCGCCGCCGACTGCTGGCGATCCTGCGCCTCCAGACCACGGCGCGGTTCAAGTGCCTCCAGTGCCGCACCCAGCACAAGACGCTGGACGCGATCAACGCCGCTGGCGGCGAGATCCAGACGCTCCAGAAGCAGATCCGCGCCGACCTTCTCGACCTGGTGGAGAACGTGACCTTCGACGCGGAGATGGCCTCGATCCAGCAGGAATGCGCCCTGCTGGGCAACAACGAGGCGCGCACGGCGATCGACCAGGCGCAGGTGCTCGCCACGCTCGGCGGGCTCGTGGAGCGCAACCGCGCCACCGGCGTGCTCGGGCGGACGCAGGAGGACATCATCAACAAGCTCCAGAACCTCCTGGCGATCATGCCCTCGCTGGCGAACAAACCGGACCGGAAGAAGACCGCTCCCGGGGAGGATCTGCCCCCCGAGACGCAGGAGAAGCTCCGCGCCCTGCGCGACCGGATGAAGGAATTCGTCGCCGAACAGAAGAAGGTCATCGAGGCCACGAAGCGCCTGGCCAAGAAGCCCGCCGACGCCTTCACCGCCGAGGACGAGAAGCTGCTCAAGGAGCTCGCGGCCGTCGAGGACAAGTGGGAGAAGTTCATCAACGAGGCGGTCACCGACCTCTCGAAACTTGCCCAGCAGGACTTCTCGGACCCGGCGATGCTCAAGGAGATGATCTCGGTCAAGTGCGACGTGACCATGGCCAAGGACGCCCTGA
>CAYTQL010000405.1:0-2917 GCA_964439555.1 uncultured Planctomycetaceae bacterium
CCGTCGGTCGCGCGCTCGCCGCAGAGGATCAGGTCGTAGTCGCCCAGCTTGCGGATGGTCTCGGCCAGGACGTACGACGTCGCCCAGGTGTCCGAGCCGGCGAAGGCCTTGTCCGAGACCAGCACGGCCGAGTCGATCCCCATCGCGATCGCCTCGCGCAGGGCGGTCATCGCCTTGGGCGGACCCATGGAGAGCGCGATGGTCTCGCCGTCGTGTTCTTCGGCAAGGCGGATGGCGATCTCGATGGCGTAGAGGTCAAGGGGGTTGATAATTGCCTCGACGCCGTCCCGGATCATGGTGCCGGTCTCCGGGTCCATCTTGACCGCGTTGGTCTCCGGCACCTGCTTGATCGGTACGATAATGCGCATAGCGGCGCTCCTGCTCCGTCGGTGTGCAAAACCCGACTTCTACCCGGATTCACCGCCCCGGTCAAGCTCGGCGCGACGTGCCGGAGGCTTGATTCGCGGAGTCCGGGGCCCTCAAGTGGGGGCATGGAGCTGATCCACTGCGACGAATCCCGTCTCGAGACGATCCGGGCGATCTTCAATCACGCCATCGTGCACTCGACGGCGCTGTACGACTATCAACCCCGCTCGCCCGAGCAAATCCGGGCGTGGTTCGCCCGGCGGAAAGAGCAGGGTCGCCCGGTCCTCGGCGTCGTCGGCAAGGCGGGGCGCCTTCTCGGCTTCGGAAGCTACGGGACCTTCCGCAACTTCCCGGCGTACAAGTACACCGTCGAGCATTCGCTCTACGTGGTTGCGGACGCCCGCCGACAGGGGGCCGGGCGAATGCTCCTCGAGGCGCTTGTCGCGAACGCCCGGCAGCAGGACGTCCACGCGATGGTCGGGGCGATCGACGCGGACAACGCCGCGAGCATCGCCCTGCATGAGACGCTGGGGTTCCGGCACCTCGGCACGCTGCCCGAAGTGGGGTACAAATTCGGGCGCTGGCTTGACTTGGCGCTGTATCAGCGCACGCTTTCCACCCCGGCCGATCCCAGGGAGGACTGAGCGGGAAGCCCCAGGGCACGCGGATCACGTTTCCGGCGAGGGGTCTGCTTGGACATGCGCGCTCGTTTTCATGCATTTTTCACTTGCCGGGACGCTCATTGCGCCCGATAATGTGAATGATATCTGTCAGAGTTCTGGCGAAAAACTTTCATGGCGACCGAAATCAGCATCGATCAGCGACGAGATCATGTGGCCGAGCTTCTCGGCGTGCAGGGCTTCATGTCGCTCGCCGAGCTGGTCGAGGAGTTGGACGTTTCGGAAAGCACTATCCGTCGGGACCTGGAAGTTCTTGAGGAAAAAGGGCTTATCCGTCGCACGCACGGCGGGGCGGTCTGGGTCAAGGACGCCGGAGCCCACAGTTACGCCTTTGATGAGCGCAGCACGGCCGCGGCGACGGAGAAGCAGTCCATCGCGGCGGCGGTGGCCGAGCTGATCCCCACCCAACAGACGGTCCTGCTGGACGGCGGGACGACGTGCTACCAGGTCGCCCGGGCATTGCTCGGGCGTCGCCTGAGCGTCATCACCAACTCCGTGCCGATCGCCTCGCTGCTTGCCGGCGACGTCAATACGGAGGTGACGTTGCTCGGCGGGTACCTTTATCCGCGGGCGGGGGTGGCGCTGGGCGCGTTCGCCGAGCAGATGCTCGGGCAGCTCCACGCCACGCAGCTCGTAGTGAGCTGCGCCGGACTGAGCCCCGAGGGCGCGTTCAACATCAACGAGATGATGGCCGCGGTCGAGCGGCGGATGATGGACGCGGCCGACGAGGTGATTCTCGCGGCCGATCATACGAAGCTCGACCGCCGCAGCGTGGTCCAGCTCTGCTCGCTGGACCGCCTGGACGTGGTGGTCACCGACGCCGCCGTCAACGACGAAACCCGCGCCTGGCTGGGCGAAGCCGACGTGCGGGTGATCTACGCGGAATGAATCGGGAGACGCAGATGGTCAGTGGCGCCAACATTCCCATGCCTCGCGAGCAGCTCGAGCGGATCGTCCGCCAGGTCGTCCGCCAGCGGTTCGCCGAGCGGCTGATGGCCGGGGAGCCGCAGCTCTCGGCCGCGTACGAACCGAATCTCGTGGTCAACATTTCCGCGCGGCACCTGCACGTCTCGCAGGAGGACCTGGAAACGCTCTTCGGGCCCGGCGCGGAGCTGACGGTGTACCGCTGGTTGTACCAGCCGGGCGAGTTCGCCGCCGAGCAGCGGGTGACGATCATCGGCCCGCGGCGACGGGCGATCGAGAACGTCCGCATCCTCGGACCGGTCCGCAAGAAGACGCAGGTCGAGGTGAGTTTCACCGACGCGGTCGCCCTGGGAATCGACGCGCCGGTGCGTCCCTCGGGCACGACCGAGGGCAGCCCGGGATGCCTCATTCTCGGGCCCAAGGGCATGCTGGAGATGCCCGAGGGCGTGATCCGCGCCGAGCGGCACGTGCACATGAACCCGTCCGACGCGACCGCGTACGGCTTCGAAGACGGCCAGTACGTCCGACTCCGCATTCATAGCGACTGCCCGACGACCTTCGAGCGCATCCTCTGCCGCGTAAGCCCCAAGGTGCTGCTGGAAGTGCATCTCGACACCGACGAAGGCAACGCGTGCGACCTGGTAAACGCGACAAGCGTTGAGTTGATGGCGTAAACGGACGCTGTGACAGACAGCAACAGCAACGACGCGGAAGCGGGTCCATGAAGGAAAGGTCTTGCTGTTCCGGGCGGTTTCGTTGCTGACCCGCCTGGTCCAGCATTGCCACAAGGAAAAGAGCGGAGAACGGTCACTGTTTCGGCCGCTGTCGGTTGGTGTTTCGTACTCGGACTCGGTCGTTCGAAGCGACGAGCAAACCGGATGTGAGTCATATTCAGGAGACGCAGCATGGCACTGCAAGCATTGGGCATGGTCGAAACGCGCGGGCTG
>CAYTQL010000406.1:0-2914 GCA_964439555.1 uncultured Planctomycetaceae bacterium
GGACGGACCTACGAGCTGCCGGTGACGCTGTCGAACTGCTCGAACAACTTCGGACCGTACCAGTTCCCCGAGAAGCTCCTCCCGCTGATGATCGCCAAGGCCGCCGCCGGCGAACCGCTCCCGGTCTACGGCGACGGGAAGAACGTCCGCGACTGGCTGTACGTGGAGGACCACTGCTCGGCGATGTGGCGGATCGTCCGCTGCGGGCGGTGCGGGCGGACCTACAACGTCGGTGCGGAGAACGAGTGGACGAACATCGACCTGGTTCGCCTGCTCTGCGAGCTGCTCGATGAGCTGCATCCGAGGGACGAGGGGCGGCACGCGGAGCTGATCACCTTCGTCACCGACCGCCCGGGGCACGACCGACGCTACGCGATCGACCCGACCCGCCTGCGCGAGGAGCTCGACTGGGCCCCGGCCGAGGCGTTCGAACAGCAGCTCCGACGCACCGTCCAGTGGTACCTCGACAACGCCGAGTGGATCGACGCGATCCGCCGCGGGACGTACGACGGTCGGCGGCTCGGGACGCTCTAGGCTCCGCCTGCCCGATCGTTTCGAGTCCGGTTTACCGGCCGGGCTCCTCGAGCACCATCCGATACGCCTCCAGCGTTCGCTCCGCGGTGCGGCGCCAGGAGTAGTTCTCCGCGACGTGATCTGCCAGCGCGCCCGGCGGGCCGTTCAGGGCGCGCCGGACCGCCTCGCGGAGGGCCCGCTCGTCGGTGGGCCGAAAGTACTCGGCGAGGCGCCGGAAATACTCCCGCACCGGCGGACTCTCGCCCAGCGCCAGGGCGCAGCCGACGATCCCCGCTTCGAGGTTCACCAGTCCGGGCGTCTCGAAGTGGCTCGGGCAGAGGTGCACCTTGCTGCTGGCGAGGCGGCGGAGGACCTCGTCGTGCTCCATCGGCGGCAGGAAGGTCATGTTCCTCCCGGCCGCGGCGCGGCAGGCGCGGTAGTAGCGGCGGTGGAACCCGCGGGCGGCGCCGACGAACGTCACCGGGATGTCGGTCTCGCGCAGGGCGCGGATCGCGCCGAGCTGGTTCTTCCGACGGTCGAAGTGCCCCACGCAGAGCACCCCGTCCCGTTCGGCGTCCGCTTCGGCGGCGATCCGGCGGGCGCGGTCGACGTCCACCGCGTTAGGGACCACGCGGCAGCGGACCCCCGGCGCCTCGGCCGAGAGGATCTCCGCCTCCGCCTGGGAGTTGGGCAGCAGCAGGTCCGCTCCCCTCAGCAGGGCGTGTCGGCAGTTCGCCCAACCCGCGCGCAGCGCCGCGGCGACGGTCCTCCGCTCGATGGGGGAGCGGGCGCGGACGTAGCGGCAGAGGTTCTTGAGGTCTTCCGTCGCCCAGAGCAACCGCCCGTGCGGCCCGGGCTGCACCCGCCGCGGGCGGGACCCCCACGGCCAGTAGATCGTCGAGAGCACGAGCGGTCGTGCGGCGCGGCGTGCGCGGAGGAAGTGCAGGTACGTTTCGTGGGCCCGCTCGAGGTGCCAGAGGTGCACCACGTCGAATTCGTCCATCGGCGCATCGGGGTCGGCGGTGACCTCCACCTCCGCGCCCAGCATCCGCAGCGCCTCGGCCGTGCGGTGGACCTGGACGGAGTCCCCGCCCGGCTGGGCGTCCAGCGTCGCGCGGACGGCGAAGAGCACGCGGGGGTGCATGGCGGACCTATCGCGTCGCCAGGGCGTCGGCGATCCGATCGGCCGCATCGCCTTCGCCGTAGGGGTTGCGCCGCTGGGCGACCTGCCGGTAGTAGTCGGCGTCGCCGAGGAGGCGTTCGACCTCCGCGACGATCGCCTCCGGGTCGGTGCCCACCAGTCTCGCGGTGCCCGCCTCCACGCCTTCGGGGCGTTCGGTGACCTCGCGCATCACCAGGACGGGCTTGCCCAGCGAGGGGGCCTCTTCCTGCACGCCGCCGGAGTCGGTGAGCACGACCGTCGCGGCGTCCATGAGGCGGACGAAGGGCTTGTAGGTCAGCGGCTCGGTGAGGAGGACCGAGGCGTGCGGGCCGAGCAGCTCGTTGACCGGCTCGCGGACGTTCGGGTTCAGGTGCACCGGGTAGACGAAGCGGACCTCCGGGTTCCGCTCGGCGAGGCGGGCGATGGCCCGGCAGATGTTCTGGAACCCCTCCCCGAAGCTCTCGCGCCGGTGGGCGGTGATCATCACCAGCGGCGCGCCGTTGTCCACGGCCTGTTCGACCGGGGCGGGCAGCGGGGGCTTCTGGCGGCGGACCGCCTCAGCCATCCACAGCAGGGCGTCGATGACCGTGTTCCCGGTGACCAGCACGTCTTCTTCCGGGACGTGTTCGGCGAGGAGGTTCTCCCGGGCCTGGGGCGTGGGGGCGAAGTGCAGGTCGGCGGCCACGCCGGCGACGCGGCGGTTGACCTCCTCGGGGAAGGGGGCGAAGCGGTCGAAGCTGCGCAGCCCGGCCTCGACGTGGGCGACGGGAATCCGCCGGTAGAGGCTGCACAGGGCGGCGACCATGACGGTGGTGGTGTCGCCCTGGACCAGCACCCAGTCGGGCGCGCGGCGTTCAAGCAGGGCGTCGATCTCGGCGAACAGCCGCGCCGAGAGCGACGCCAGCGTCTGTCCGGCGGTCATCACCGCCAGGTCGTCATCGGCCGCGATCCCGAAGTCCGCCAGCGCCTGATCGAGCAGCTCGCGGTGCTGCCCGCTGGCGCAGAGGAGCGTCTCGAACGCATCGCCCCGGGCGCGCAGGGCCTGGTACACCGGGGCCATCTTGATCGCCTCCGGGCGGGTGCCGGCCATCAGAAGAACCCTCTTCATCCGCACGTCCTTTCACGCTCGGTTGCCGAAGGCGGGCGATTGGACCAGAATCGCGGAGTCGAAACAACTGCCCGCAAGCGAAGGAGAAGCTATGAAGTGAGCCACCCCCGGCTCGGGTAGTCTTTGGATTT